>NZ_JBFTMM010000019.1:0-188556 GCF_056396945.1 Pseudomonas sp. 05N432
GGAATCTACGCAGAGGACCAGGTATGAACGCCTCACAGTACAACCAGATCAGAACCATTAAGCTCTATGGCCAGTTGCGCCAATTTGGGAAGTCTTACCAGCTCGCCGTGCGCACCCCTGCCGAGGCCATCAAAGCGCTTTGTGTGCAGTTGCCTGGCTTCGAGCGCTTYCTATCGAACGCGAAATCAAGGGGACTTGAGTTCGCGGTGTTCTCAGGGAAAAAGAACGTCGGAGAGAATGAGCTCAGAATGCATGGCGATGGCGACATTGTGATCGCCCCGGTGATCGTCGGGAGCAAGCGGGCTGGTGTGTTGCAGACGGTTGTAGGCGCGCTGCTAATTGCCGCTTCCTTCCTATCCCTTTGGGCGCCGCCGGTATCTGCTGCTCTGTTTGCAACAGGTGTAGGAATGGTCGCCGGCGGCGTCATCCAAATGCTCAGCCCTCAACCCAAAGGCCTCAAGACCAGCGCCGCGCCGGAAAACACCCCTGGTTATGCTTTTGGCAGCGCGAGGAATACCACCGCGTCGGGCAACCCGGTCCCGCTCTGCTTCGGCAAGCGTCGGGTGGGAGGGGCGATCATCAGTGCCGCGATCTACGCCGAAGATAAGACATGACTGAGCGTATTAGTACCAACCGATTATGGTCATCCTGACGCTTGTTTCGGCCAAAGCAACTCATCAAGTATTGATGAATTGCTGGCCGGAGAATCTTGAGTTGAGATGTACAGAGGTATGGGCTGCAATGTTTGAGGTAAGGGGCTTCCCCGCTGGGAAATAATAATGTCCTGAAATGTTAAGGCAGACACCAACTACTCCAGCAATTCGTGACGAAATCTTTTTTCGCTTATCCAAATTTTCGAGAGCCTGTTGAAATACTTGTTCACCCTCCCGGCTCGCCCACGAGGTGCCTATTATCACTACGCCCCCAAGCTCACCCGTGATTTGCTTGCTTGCCTTCTGTAGCTGCTTAACCAGCAGAGTTTCCATGGTGCTCAAACTGGGGCATGGATTCGGCCATTGCAGCTCACGTGGAGCCTTCACTTCAAGCGATATGGTCTCAAATACATTGGCGTTGATGAACAAATCGGGAGATTGCCCTTCGAACCTGGCGGGATCATTGAATCCAATCGGATTACCATGCTCTGACAAGTATGCAGCTGCTATCAATTGAGTGATGGCGTGAGGATATTCTAAGACTAGTGCCTTTGACATGAGCGCGAATAACGGATGATGCTCCCAGCGCTCAATCAGATGTTTGGCTAGTTGAAGAAAAGTCAGTGCAGCTAGCGTTCTCTCGTCATCGAGGTTGATCGTCGCTGACTCGACGCATGACTTCATGTGGCATATCGCCCAAGCAGGCGGCGAATTTAGGAAGTTTACATTGCCGCTAGCATGGGCGCGTTCTGCGGAGCGTATCGCTTTGTCGAGCTCGCCCGCGCTTAGGAGATTGATCTCGCTTTCAAGCTGTTGAAGGGCATCCAACGACAGATCAAAGGGCACATTTGCTGGAGGCCTTACCTTCGTCTCGCGCCCCACGCGTTCGATCTCTTGATCACATGTGAATCCAGCCTTACCTTTGACGTCTACCGTGCTACCCAGTAGGAACCGTCCAGAGCGGCCTAGTGTAACGATAGTCCGAGGAAGCGGTTCGCCAATAGGCCACGATTCGCTCAGAGTCAGTGATTTGCAGTTGACGCATTCGAAGCCGATCCCGGCGTACTGGCGAGGTTTGTACCCCTCGATAAGAACGTGGCCGCATTGGCACTTCAACCTATCGGCACCTTCACCATGGAACATTGGCGCCTGGCTTCCTTGAATACACGTCGGGATCGAGGGTTCCGCAGCAGTAGCGTCCATCTACTCACTCCTACCTTAGGGGAAGTCCGATTGTAAGCGATACGCGGCTGGGTATGCCTATCCAGATACGGGCAGATTTCGACTTTTTGAGCCTTTTCGCTTGATAAGTAACACCCAAAGTGAAACAGTGTTAGGAGAACACCCTAACTGATACAGGCACCCATCATGTTCATCCGCGCATACCTCCGAGCATCGACCGAAGAGCAGGACGCCGGCCGCGCCCGGAAATCGCTCGAGCAGTTCGCCAGCGATCACAACAAGGTCATTGCCAGTGTGTACCTGGAGAATGCCAGCGGCGCGACCGCAGACAGGCCTGAGCTGCTGCGCCTGCTCAAGGATGCGCGTAAGGGTGATGTGCTGTTGGTGGAGTCGATAGACCGCCTCTCACGCCTTCCTGTGGAGGACTGGCAGAAGCTCAAGGCTGCGATAGATTCCAAGGGGCTGCGCATCGTCGCGCTCGACCTGCCAACCAGTCACCAGGGCATGCAGGACACCAAAGGCGATGAGTTCACCGGGCGAATGCTGGGGGCGATCAACTCGATGCTGGTGGAAATGATGGCCGCCATTGCTCGCAAGGATTACGAGCAGCGCCGCGAACGCCAGGCCCAGGGTATCGAGAAGGCCAAGGCCGCCGGCAAGTATCAGGGGCGTCCGGCTGATGCCGATCTGCACAAACGCGTGACAGAGTTGCTCAGCGCCGGCCTCGGGATCAGAGCAACAGCTCGGCACGCCAACTGTTCTACGACAACAGTGCTTCGGATACGCGATTTGATGGCATAAAAAAGCCGGATTTCTCCGGCCTATTTCATATCTTCCCGGGTGGGCAGATTGAAGGGGTCATGGTGACGATAATCGACGATGCGAATGCGATCTTTTGAAGGAAAGTGTTGGTAATGGACTACCCAATCTGATGTGTATGGGTAACTGCTTCCATCCCTGGGTGGCACCCATAAGGGAAAACCAATGTGGCTATGCCACAGGTTAAACTCCCTAGCAAGTGCAATTCTTTCCTCTCGGTCAGGGTAATCCAGAGGCACAAGTGCACTCGATTTGGTCAACCCCATCCAGCCTATGAGGCCGTTGTTTTCGACGTGAGTGATGAAGGCCGCGACTAAATTGAAATCTGTATCCGGAAAACCGGCATAGATTTTCCGAAAATAATCACTTAAGTCGACGGTATAGGTCATCTGTTCTCCATCTCTCGCAGCCACTTCCTTAGCTGTGCAGGCGTTAGCCCGCGTGGAACAGTAACAGTTCCACTCTGAAGGGAAGCTCGCATCTGCTGAATGTCGAAGCTTGTGACAGGCTCTTTCTCATCTGTCGGCTTAACGTACACCAGATGGGTGATAGTCATGGTAACTCCTCGACCAAGGCATTGCCTGGTCAACGATCTGCTCCGGACGAACAAATTCCCTCCAGAGGCTAGCGGCTTCATCTCAAATTTCTGCAATGTGCCGTGAAGATGAAGATAGTTGACATATGCGCCAACGTCACGGCCGGCGATCTTATATTTTTAAGACGCAAGAAGTCACGTATAGGTTCAGGAATTCAGACGTACAGCAGGTCTGTAAGAAGCCTCAAACGCACCCACCATGCACCCATGGCGTTTTTACGGTGAGAGCTTAAATCGCTGGAAGCCTTGATTTATATGGTGTCCCAGGGCAGGTTCGAACTGCCAACCTTCCCCTTAGGAGGGGGATGCTCTATCCAATTGAGCTACTGAGACACATGCCGGCCGCAAGGACATGCGGCGCGATGGACGGCGTGCATGTTAACGGGCAGGCCCGTTTTTGTCATGTCGTCTGTAAGGCTTATTAAGTGTAGGCAAACGCCAGCTTCGATCACGGGCTCAAATTTGATCCGCTTTTGCACTGATACCCTCTAGCATCAATAGAGCCAGCAAGTTGTCGACGGCAGCGGAAAGCTCACCAGAATTATCCAGCTGAAAAATCCCTTCCGGGTCCTCCTGAGCAGCATCCGTTGAAAACAGGGCATTGCGCGCAAGTCGGGCTTCGATTTCCTCAGTGCTCTCACGCCCTCGCCGTTCCAGACGTTTGCGCAGGGCATCGGTTTTGACCGTCAGCACTATGGGCAACAACGTCGGATAACGCGCCATGGCTTCGGACAAATGACCTCTTGAGCCGTTGATCAGTACATGGCGACCGTCACTCAACCAGCGATCTATCTCTGCCGGGATGCCGTAATCAAGCCCATTGGCACGCCAGCACAGCGCAAAACCGCCTTCACGCCTCATTTGAGCAAATTGCTCCCTGGAAACACTCAAAGCGTCTTCGCCGACCGATTCAGCCGACCGGGTAATCACCCTGCGCACCACAACGCAATCAAGGCCAAGCAAGGCGCCGCGGGCCGCATCGATCAGGCTGTCTTTGCCGGAGCCGGATGGCCCCATTAAATAAATAAGTCTGCCGCGCATCGCTATATCACCCCCATCGCGTGCCCGCCCTAGTAAATCGGCCATTTGCCACTATTCTGTATCTTGCAAGGAACGAAGATCGTATCCGCATAGCATGCACGCTCAGGGGCGCCCAAGCACCCACCTGTCGGGCAAAGAGGACGCGGTCAGATGTACGGGCCCGGTAAGTGTTTTCAAACCAGTCCGCATTTCTGATAATTGGTGCTGGCATAACGCCTGCTTCCAGTTCAATATTTGTCACAGAATTGACGCCAATGATCTGGCAAATTTGAGGCATGATGCGGGCCTCATATCAATTCAGGTTGAACATTTGGTAACGAAGCTTGTCCTACATGACATCCTGCGGCCAATTCCGAGAACCGCTCCCCTGAACTAACCGGTTAAATATATGCGCCCATTGAAACAGGCAATTTATTCCAGCCGTACGGCTGACAAGTTCGTCGTACGTCTGCCAGACGGGATGCGTGAACGCATTGCCGAGGTGGCTCGCAATCATCACCGCAGCATGAATTCCGAGATCATCGCCCGCCTTGAGCAGAGTCTTATTCAGGAAGGTGCGCTGGGCGAAGAGTTGAGCATGCGCCTGGACAGCCCCGAGCTGTCATTGCACGAACGCGAACTGCTTCAGCGTTTCCGTCAACTCTCCCACCGCCAGCAAAACGCACTGGTTTCGCTGATTGCCCACGACGCTGAAATGGCCGCAGACGCCTCCTGATTGCATCCCGTAAGCTCTAGCCAGCCATGTGCTGGCTTTTTTTTGCCTGAAATTCAGCCAATCGCTTACTCAACGGCAAGCCCAGTTGCCATCGACATTACGCTAATAGATTAAAAAATGAAGGTGCGCGGCCTGCTGCTTTGAGCAGGACCGCGCAATAGAAACTCAGAGCAGGAAGATTGTCGCCAGCCCGAGGAAGATGAAGAAGCCACCGCTGTCGGTCATGGCCGTGATCATGACGCTCGCGCCCATCGCCGGGTCGCGTCCAAAGCGCGCCAGGGTCATCGGAATCAAAACCCCCATCAACGCCGCCAGCAACAGGTTCAAGGTCATGGCAGCAGTCATCACCACGCCCAATGACCAACTGCCGTACAGCATGTAAGACACCACGCCGATTACCCCACCCCAGACCAGGCCATTGATCAAGCCAACCGCCAGCTCCTTGCGCATGAGACGCGAGGTATTACCGGTACTGACCTGATCGAGCGCCATCGCACGAACGATCATGGTAATCGTCTGGTTGCCGGAGTTACCGCCAATACCGGCAACGATCGGCATCAACGCCGCCAAGGCCACCAGTTTCTCGATAGAACCTTCGAACAAACCGATTACCCGCGAGGCAACAAATGCGGTAATCAGGTTGATCGCCAGCCAGGCCCAGCGGTTGCGCAAGGATTTCCAGACAGACGCGAATATATCTTCCTCTTCACGCAGACCCGCCATGTTGAGAACTTCGCTTTCGCTCTCTTCACGAATCAGGTCGACCATCTCGTCGATGGTAAGACGACCAATGAGCTTGTCGTTCTTGTCGACCACCGGGGCCGAAATCAAGTCATAACGCTCAAAAGCCTGTGCGGCATCGTAGGCGTCTTCATCCGGGTGAAAACTCACCGGATCGCTGGCCATGACTTCCGAGACCTGCTTGTCTGGATCGTTGACCAGCAGTCGCTTGATTGGAAGCACACCCTTAAGCACGCCATCGTAGTCAACCACGAACAACTTGTCGGTATGGCCTGGCAGCTCTTTGAGGCGACGCAAGTAACGCAGAACCACTTCAAGACTGACATCCTCGCGGATCGTCACCATCTCGAAGTCCATCAATGCACCGACCTGTTCCTCGTCATAGGACAACGCGGAGCGAACGCGCTCACGCTGTTGGCTATCAAGGGTTTCCATCAGCTCGTGGACGACGTCTCGCGGCAGCTCGGGGGCCAGGTCAGCAAGTTCGTCGGCGTCCATCTCCTTGGCCGCCGCCAGGAGCTCGTGATCGTCCATGTCGGCGATCAGGGTTTCACGAACCGAGTCGGATACTTCAAGCAGGATGTCGCCGTCGCGCTCGGCCTTGACCAACTGCCAGACAGTCAGGCGCTCGGCAAGCGGCAAGGCTTCAAGAATGTAGGCAACGTCGGCGGAGTGCAGATCATCGAGCTTGCGTTGCAACTCGACGAGGTTTTGCCGGTGGACCAGGTTCTCGACCAGGTCGTGATGATGACCTTCCTGGCGATGAGTCAGGTCTTCGACCACCCGCTGGCGATGCAGCAGCTCAACGACTTGAGCAAGGCGGTCTTGCAGGCTTTCTTGCGTTTTCTTTACTTCAACTTCAGTCATAGGCGAACTCCACTCCCAGCAGCGGGGCACGCCGGAAGGATCAATCAGTCAATTCATGATTGGTAAAACGGGGTACTGAGTAACTACTGGGTAAGTCCATGGAGGTATTCCACAAGCCCCGGCGGGGCTGACGGGCGCAATCATACACCGCCTGAGGGTTTTAAACGTTAAAAAAACCAGCCTGAAACAAGCGCTTGCGAGATAAACTACAGCGCTGTCCACGTCCCTGAAACTGCGACGACTCATCCTGAAAAGAAAACACACCCCCACTGAGAAATGTACTGACTACCCTTGATCGTGACCGTCATGGAGGACGCCCAATGCCCGGAAAAACACCCACAGCCCTGTTGATCACCCTGCTCTGCACGCCCCTACAGGTCACTGCAGCAACCGTGCATCGATGTGAAGACGCCATGGGCCGTATCACTTACACGACACTGAGTTGCCCTCCTGGAGAGGCACTGTCGCGACAGAATATTTACAACCCAAGCGTTTTCAAATTCGAGGCAATACTCCCCGGTGCCAACCATCAGGAAACATCAGGAATTAAAAGTACACCGAGAGATCCGGTCGTTATCGGCCAAATGAATGACAAATGCGGAAATTTGCTCAGTGCCCAGGAGCGTCGCGAAGCAATCATCAATCAGCGGATCGTTCCAGGCATGAGCCAGCAGGAAGTTGAAAGTGCGCTGGGCAAACCAGACAAGATCAGCATTCGAAACGCAACGACGAATTATCGCTACGACAGCAAGAAAGGTCGTAGTGCGCAAATCGTATTCGACGAGAAGGGATGTGTAAAAGGCAAATCCCAGACAGCAAAAAGCCCGCGTTAGACGCAGGCTTTTTGGTGTTTGGTGCACTCGACAGGATTCGAACCTGTGACCGCTCGGTTCGTAGCCGAGTACTCTATCCAGCTGAGCTACGAGTGCAATTTGTGTTTTTAGACCAGATCACAACTGGTTGAAGCCAGGTTATTTGCATTACTGCAAAAAACCCTTAAATGGTGCACTCGACAGGATTCGAACCTGTGACCGCTCGGTTCGTAGCCGAGTACTCTATCCAGCTGAGCTACGAGTGCATTTGTTGCCGCGCATTATAGGCCGTTAAATCTTTTTGTAAAGCACTTTTTCTAGTAATTTCAACAACTTACCGAAGAAGCCAGATTACAACGTACTAAATAAATAATGGCGGAGAACGGGGGATTCGAACCCCCGACACCCTTTTGAGGTGTACTCCCTTAGCAGGGGAGCGCCTTCGGCCACTCGGCCAGCTCTCCGCAACACGGGGCGTATCTTAACCAACCTTTTCCCCGTTTGCAAACATAAAAAACGATAAAAATTAATGGCTTGGTTCGTCGTCCCTCTCTTTCTTGATCCGCAGGTAGATTTCCTCACGGTGAACAGCCACCTCTTTCGGCGCGTTAACGCCAATACGCACTTGATTTCCTTTGACGCCAAGCACGGTTACAGTGATTTCGCCATCACCAATAATCAGGCTTTCTGCGCACCGACGAGTCAGAATCAGCATACCTTTCTCCTCACGCATTTCATTTCAGGGACAACAGTCTGCAAAAAAAAGGCGTTCGACCTACAACCAGAACGATCGTAGCCCTACACGCCTAAGTATTGACCAGCACGAGCAAAAGAACAGATTTCAGTCGCGCCGCTCAAAAAAACAAAGGGCGCGGTCAGACCGCGCCCTTAGAGGAGCATCACTCGCCCTGGCGGGCCGGTGCGTCCAGTTCGAAAGCTGTGTGCAGAGCGCGCACAGCCAATTCCAGGTACTTCTCTTCGATCACTACGGAAACCTTGATTTCCGAAGTCGAGATCATCTGGATGTTGATGGTTTCTTTAGCCAGCGCTTCGAACATACGGCTGGCAACGCCTGCGTGAGAACGCATGCCAACGCCGACGATCGATACCTTGGCGATCTTGGTGTCGCCAACGACTTCACGGGCACCGATCTCGCGAGCGGTGTTTTCCAGCACGGTCTGCGCCGCCTGGTAGTCGTTGCGGTGCACAGTGAAGGTGAAGTCGGTGGTGTTATCGTGCGCAACGTTCTGCACGATCATGTCGACTTCGATGTTCGCGGCGCTGATCGGGCCGAGAATCTTGAAGGCCACGCCCGGGGTGTCTGGCACGCCACGGATGGTCAGCTTGGCTTCATCGCGGTTGAAAGCGATGCCGGAAATGATCGGCTGTTCCATGGATTCCTCTTCATCAATAGTAATGAGGGTACCCGGACCCTCCTTGAAGCTGTGCAGTACGCGCAGCGGAACGTTGTACTTACCGGCGAACTCGACCGCGCGGATCTGCAACACCTTGGAACCGAGGCTGGCCATTTCCAGCATCTCTTCAAAGGTGATCTTGTCCAGGCGCTGAGCCACGGACACCACGCGCGGGTCGGTGGTGTAGACGCCGTCGACATCGGTGTAGATCTGGCATTCATCAGCCTTCAGGGCCGCTGCCAGCGCCACGCCGGTGGTGTCGGAACCGCCACGACCAAGGGTGGTGATGTTGCCGTGCTCGTCGACGCCCTGGAAACCGGCAACGACAACCACGCGACCGGCCTTCAGGTCACCGCGAATCTTCTGGTCATCAATCTGCAAGATACGCGCTTTATTGTGCGCGCTATCCGTCAGAATCCGTACCTGGTTGCCGGTGTACGACACCGCCGGTACGCCGCGCTTGATCAGCGCCATGGCCAGCAGTGCAATCGTCACCTGCTCACCGGTGGACACGATGACATCCAGCTCACGCGGAACCGGTTGATCGCCGCCACTGATTTGCTTGGCCAGATCGATCAGACGGTTGGTCTCGCCGCTCATTGCAGACAGCACAACCACCAGGTCATCGCCGGCTTCGCGGAATTTCTTAACCTTGTCGGCGACCTGCTCGATTCTCTCGACAGTGCCGACTGAGGTGCCTCCAAATTTCTGTACGATCAAAGCCATTTCAAAGCCGCCTCTGCCCATGAAGGGCGCCCATTAATCACTCAAACAGCTACGAAGCCCGCCACTAGACGACGGGCTCGGCACGCAGCCTTAAATACCCTGCTCTACAAACGGCACGGTCAGGGCCAACGCAGCATCCAGTGCGCCAGCGTCGGTACCGCCGCCTTGCGCCATGTCCGGACGACCACCGCCCTTCCCGCCCACTGCTGCAGCGGCTTGCTTCATCAAATCACCGGCTTTGAGTTGGCCAGTCAGGTCCTTGGTTACACCCGCAACCAGTACGACCTTTTCCTCATGGACACTGCCGAGCAGGATCACTGCGCGGCCGAGTTTGTTCTTCAGTTGATCGACCAGCGCCAGCAGCGCCTTGCCGTCCTGACCGTCGAGACGCACGGCCAGGACTTTCACGCCTTTGACGTCCTGGGCAGAAGCCGACAGGTCGTCGCCCGCCGCACTGGCGGCCTTGGCTTGCAACTGCTCGAGTTGCTTTTCCAGCAGACGGTTGCGCTCAAGCACAGCCGACAGCTTGTCGATCAGGTTGTCGCGGCTGCCCTTGACCAGGTTGGCCGCTTCCTTGAGTTGCTCTTCCGCAGCGTTCAGGTAAGCCAGTGCTGCAGCGCCTGTCACCGCTTCGATACGACGCACGCCAGAAGCCACGCCGCCTTCGCTGATGATTTTCAGCAGGCCGATGTCGCCGGTACGATTGGCATGGATACCACCGCACAGCTCGACGGAGAAGTCGCCCATGCTCAGTACGCGCACGCTGTCGCCGTACTTCTCGCCGAACAGCGCCATGGCGCCTTTTTGCTTGGCGGTGTCGATATCGGTTTCTTCGGTTTCAACTTCGGAGTTCTTGCGAATTTCGGCGTTGACGATTTCTTCCAGCGCTTTCAGCTGTTCAGGCTTGATCGCTTCAAAGTGGCTGAAGTCAAAGCGTAGACGCTGACTGTCGACCAGCGAGCCTTTCTGCTGAACGTGTTCGCCCAGCACCTGGCGCAATGCCGCGTGCAGCAAGTGCGTGGCGGAGTGGTTCAGCGAAGTGGCGTGACGCACCTCGGCATCCACTTGAGCCTGGACCGGCGAGCCAATGATCAGGCTGCCCGAACCCAGCACACCGTGGTGCAGGAATGCACCGCCGGTCTTGGTGGTGTCGCGTACGTCGAAACGCGCAGCGCCTGCCTGCAGGTAACCGCAATCACCGATCTGGCCGCCGGATTCCGCATAGAACGGCGTCTGATCGAGAACGACCACGCCCTCTTCGCCTTCGCTCAATACGTCGACCGATTGCCCGTCTTTATACAGAGCAACGATTTTTGCCGAACCACTGTGAGCGGTGTAACCGGTGAACTCGGTGGCCACATCAACCTTGACCAGGCTGTTGTAGTCCATGCCGAAGGAACTGGCTGAACGAGCACGGACGCGCTGGGCTTCCATTTCGCGCTCGAAGCCCTCTTCGTCGATGGTCAGGTTGCGCTCACGCGCGATGTCGCCGGTCAGGTCCATCGGGAAACCGTAGGTGTCGTACAACTTGAACACCACGTCGCCTGGCACCACATCGCCTTTGAGTTCGGCCAGATCCTGCTCGAGGATCTTCAGGCCCTGCTCCAGGGTTTTGGCGAACTGCTCTTCTTCAGCTTTCAGCACGCGCTCGATGTGCGCCTGCTGGGATTTCAGCTCAGGGAAGGCTTCGCCCATCTCGGCAACCAGTGCGCCGACGATCTGATAGAAGAAACTGCCCTTGGCGCCCAGCTTGTTGCCGTGACGGCAAGCGCGACGAATGATCCGGCGCAGCACGTAGCCGCGACCTTCGTTGGACGGCAGCACGCCGTCGGCGATCAGGAAACCGCAGGAACGAATGTGGTCAGCCACGACTTTCAGCGAAGCCTGGTTGTCGTTGGTGCAACCGATGGCCTTGGCCGAAGCGCTCAGCAGGCTCTGGAACAGGTCGATTTCATAGTTCGAGTGAACGTGCTGCAGCACGGCACTGATCCGCTCCAGACCCATACCGGTATCCACCGACGGTGCTGGCAACGGGTGCAACACGCCATCGGCGGTGCGGTTGAACTGCATGAACACGTTGTTCCAGATTTCGATGTAACGGTCGCCGTCTTCCTCTGGCGAACCCGGTGGGCCACCCCAGATGTCGGCGCCGTGATCGTAGAAAATCTCGGTGCAAGGACCGCACGGGCCGGTATCGCCCATGGTCCAGAAGTTGTCGGACGCGTACGGCGCGCCTTTGTTGTCGCCGATGCGAACCATGCGCTCGGCCGGAACCCCGACTTCCTTGGTCCAGATGTCGTAGGCCTCGTCATCGCTGGCGTAGACCGTGACCCAGAGCTTTTCCTTCGGCAGGTTCAGCCACTTGTCGGAAGTCAGGAAGGTCCAGGCGTAGGTGATCGCATCACGCTTGAAGTAGTCACCGAAGCTGAAGTTACCCAGCATTTCGAAGAAGGTGTGGTGACGAGCGGTATAACCGACGTTTTCCAGGTCGTTGTGCTTGCCACCGGCGCGAACGCACTTCTGGCTGCTGACGGCGCGGGTATAGGCGCGCTTTTCCTGGCCCAGAAAGCAGTCCTTGAACTGGTTCATCCCCGCGTTAGTGAACAGCAGGGTTGGGTCGTTGCCCGGAATCAAAGAGCTGGAGGCTACACGGGTGTGGCCTTGCTCTTCGAAGAAGCGAAGGAAGGCTTCACGGATTTCTGCGCTTTTCATTAGGTTCTTCCACGGAGACTGCGGCCAAAGGCCTGTACGAATCGTCAACAGACGAAGCGACGGCAAAGGGCCGCATTATATCGGCGTTAGTGAGCAGGTACAGTGTGTTTGTACGATACAGACAGTCAATTGGACGGCTAACACCTTCAGTTTTGAGAAAACTCGACGAAAGTGGCGATCACCTGCTCGATCTGCGCCCGGTTGACGTCCATGTGAGTGACCATGCGCAAACGTGAGGCGGCACTGAGCTTGATCCCGCGCTCACCGGCAAACGCCTTGAGCGCCTCGCACTTATCGCCCATCTGCACGTAAACCATGTTGGTCTGTACAGGTTCGACTTTATACCCCGCCGCGCGCAGGCCTTCAGCCAAAAACTGCGCGTTGTCATGGTCATCCGCCAGGCGTTGCACGTTGTGATCCAGCGCATACAAGCCGGCCGCCGCAAGAATGCCGGCCTGACGCATGCCGCCACCCACCATCTTGCGCAGGCGCCGGGCCTTGCCGATCAGCTCGACCGAACCACAAAGCACCGAACCGATCGGCGCGCCCAGGCCTTTGGACAGGCACACCGATACCGAATCGAAGTGCCGGGTGATTTCCCGCGCATCGACACCCAGCTTGACCGCTGCGTTGTACAACCGCGCGCCGTCCAGGTGCAGCGACAGACCGTGCTCACGGGTAAAGTGGCGAGCCTGCGCCAGGTACTCCAGCGGCAATACCTTGCCTTGCATGGTGTTTTCCAGCGCCAGCAAACGGGTCCTGGCGAAGTGGAAGTCATCCGGCTTGATCGCCGCTGCCACCTGAGCCAGGTCCAGCGAACCATCGGCTTGAACTTCCAGCGGTTGCGGCTGGATCGAACCCAGCACCGCGGCACCGCCGCCTTCGTACTTATACGTGTGCGCCTGCTGGCCGACGATGTACTCGTCCCCGCGCTCGCAGTGGGCCATCAGCCCCAGCAAGTTGCTCATGGTGCCTGTCGGCACGAACAGTGCCGCAGCGAACCCCAGACGCCTGGCCAGTTCGGCCTCAAGCTGATTGACCGTTGGATCTTCGCCGTAGACGTCATCCCCGGTGGCCGCGTTGGCCATCGCGTCGAGCATCCCTGCGGTCGGTTGGGTGACGGTGTCGCTACGAAGATCGATAACGCTCATGAATCAGGCCTCGGAATAGGACGCTAACGTCGCTGCTGATAAAGGAAATCTCTTTCGAAGGGGATTACTGCGGCCAACGCCGCAATTAATCAAGGCCAGGACTGGAAAAGCCGGTTCAAGCCAACGGAAAAACCGATGTATATCATCAGAAAGCAGCCATGCGCAGCCCGCAAATATGTGTTAAAAACTCTCCGCTGCCAGAAAACCTGGCAGCAAAACGTTCTCAGGGCGGGGTGCAACTCCCCACCGGCGGTAATTGCGCGCAATGCGCATAGCCCGCGAGCGCTTGGTGTCACTGACGCTTCGGCAGCAGGTGACGGTAAGGTCAGCAGACCCGGTGTGATCCCGGGGCCGACGGTCATAGTCCGGATGAAGAGAGAACGGGATTGGCACCAAAGGGCCGTCCGTGGGCAACGCGCATACTCTGCACGTCTGACCTGCACGTACCCTTAAATCCCATTCGATTCATAACGCCCTGTTTTTCACACAAACAGGAGTCAGAACAGATGCAACCCACCGCAATCGATAGCAAAAGCAAAAACCATCAGGGCGAGCGCGTAGCGTTTATCCAGGCGTGCTGGCACAAGGAAATCGTTGATCAGAGCCGTAAGGGCTTCGTCAGCGAGATGGTCGCCCAGGGCTATCAGGAATCGGATATCGACTTTTTTGAAGTCGGCGGCGCCTTTGAAATTCCACTGCACGCCAAGCTGCTGGCCAAGTCTGGCCGCTATGCCGGTATCGTCGCTGCAGGCTTAGTGGTTGACGGCGGCATCTACCGTCACGAATTCGTTGCCCAGTCGGTGATCAGCGGCCTGATGCAGGTTCAGCTGGAAACCGAAGTGCCGGTGTTCTCGGTCGTGCTGACCCCGCACCACTTCCATGCCGGCGAAGAGCACCAGAAGTTCTTCTTCGAGCACTTCGTGCACAAGGGCCAGGAAGCGGCAAAGACCTGCGCCGACACGCTGCACAAGATGCGCGCCTTGCGTCGCACTGAACACCGCGCGGTAGCCGTCTAAACACAAAACCTGTGGGAGCGAGCCTGCTCGCGATGACTGTTCATCAGCCAACGACTGTGTTGGCTGATACACCGCTTCGCGAGCAGGCTCGCTCCCACAGTAGATCTTTGTCAGGATCGAAGTTCTGGTCTCAGACCAGATCGTCGCCGGTGGTCGGCACAATCAGAATGCCGGCGCGCAGGCCGTTCTTGACCTTCGGGTTCGGGAAGATGATTCGCGCACCCTCCTCCTCGACGATCCAGCGGGTCTGGGCGATGTCCTCGGCCAGCAGATAACCCTTTTTCAACTCCGAGAAGTTCTCGATGTCCGCCGGCAGGTTCAAGTGGAAGCTGTCGCTGTGCTTGATGATTTCCCGCGCCACGCTGAACAGTTGCAAACCATCCAGGCTCTGTTCTGCTGACTCCGGCTCGGAGCCTTCGATGATCTGCTTCAAAAGGGTTTCAAGGCGCGAGACGTTGACCCCGTCGTTCTGCCCGAACGGCCGGGCCTTGCCCAGCTCAAGGGTGAAAGACTCGGCATCGAGCTTGTCGTAGGTGTACGAACTGAAAACGATGGACGGTTTGTTCTGCAACAGCACCGCCTCCATGCCGGCAGCGCGCAAGCGGGCCAGTTCATGACGGGAATGCTGGCGACCTTCTTTCCAGGGATATAGCGCGAACTGCTCGATCTTCGAGCCACGGATCGCGGTGTGCAGGTCGTAGTGCAACCGGGCGCGGTCGGGCAGATTGAAGAAAGTCGCCGCCAGACGCTCCAGTTCACAGGCTCGCAGCGCTTCGGAGCCACTGCTGAGTTCGTGACGGCCGTTGAACAGCCGGTTGACATCCTGCTCGATAAAACGCTCGCCGCGACGCATGGCGTCAGGGTTACCGAACAGGAACAGAATACGTGCGCGCGGCTTCAACTCTCCGCGGGCGATGTCATGCAACAGGCGATCGAGTAACTCGATCGGCGCTGTTTCGTTACCGTGGATGCCGGCCGACAACAGCAAGTCCAGGCCATTGTCGCGAGCCTCGGGTGGCCGGACTTCCAGCGCCCCTTCGCTCAGCCAGCGCATCCGCACGCCTTCGACAGTCAGTTGAGTCTTCTCCGCCGGTTCACGACCGGCGAGGGTCAGTTCAAGCAGTTTGCCGAGGGCGAGCATAGAGCGAATTCCTTAGTGATCGTGTTTGCAATCCGGGCCGTGCACGTGGTCTTCGTCACCGATTTCAGCCGGTTCCATTTCCAGTTGCAGACTTACCAGATTAGTCGCCAATGGGCGCAGCAGCAGGTTCGCGTATTCGGCATCGCCTTCTTCGACGTCAACACCAATCAGCAGCTGGCCACGGCCATCGTGCTGGATCCACAACTCTTTGCCTTGCCACATGACCGCAACGCGGGTGCAAGAGGTTTCCAGCTGAGTGCCGTCGGTGTCTTCAAGAATCAGCTGCAGGGTATCGCTCATTATTACGTTCTCATTGGGAGATAAAGCAACGCGTCCGGCTCTTCATGAGCAGGACGCGGGCTTTCAATTGATCTGGAATGGATAAACCGCGCCCAGTTTAAGGATTTGCGTCAGTTCATCCAGTGCCGTCCGGCACTCAAGCAACAATTGTGGGTCCGCCAGATCGCTTTCGGTCATGCGGTCACGGTAGTGCTTGTCGACCCATTGGGTCAGCGTGCCATACAACGGCGGGGTCATGATAACCCCTGGGTTGACCGCCGCCAGCTCGGTTTCATTCAGTGCGACACGTAACCGCAGGCAAGCCGGGCCACCGCCGTTCTGCATGCTTTGCTTGAGATCGAAGACTTTCACTTCGCGAATCAGGCCGCCAGAGCTGGTCAGCTCTTGCAGGTACTGCCAGACGCGCGGGTTGTTCTGGCACTCTTGCGGCACGATCAGCAGCATCGAACCGTCAGCGCGCGAGAGCAACTGGCTGTTGAACAGGTACGAACGCACGGCGTCTTCGACCGATACCTGGGAGCGCGGCACGCAGATCGCCTTGAACTGGCCTCCACGCTTGGCAAGCTTGGCCGACAGCTCAGCCAGCATCTGCTCGGTGTCGAGGAACGCGTCCTCGTGATAGAACAGCGCTTCGCCGTTACCCACCGCAATCACGTCGTTGTGGAACACGCCCTGGTCGATCACCGAAGGATTCTGCTGCGCGTACACCACACCGTCTTCGCTCAAGCCATGCAGACGGGCAACCGCTTGCGAGGCTTCGAGGGTCTGACGCGCCGGGTACTTCTGCGGTGCCGGGTAGCGGGTATCGAACGCGCTGCGACCGAACACGAAGAACTCGACACCGGCTTCGCCGTATTCACGGCAGAAACGCGTGTGGTTGGCTGCGCCTTCATCACCGAACTGCGCCACGGCAGGCAACGCTGCGTGGTGGGCGAAGTGTTTCTGGTCCGCGAACATCG
This sequence comes from Pseudomonas sp. 05N432, assembly GCF_056396945.1. Classification (NCBI taxonomy): domain Bacteria; kingdom Pseudomonadati; phylum Pseudomonadota; class Gammaproteobacteria; order Pseudomonadales; family Pseudomonadaceae; genus Pseudomonas; species Pseudomonas sp. 05N432. The sequence goes on from NZ_JBFTMM010000019.1 coordinate 16,846, forward strand.
CCCCCAGCACGCGGCTGGTGGTCGGGTGTTCGATGCTGCGGTGATATTTGCAGTTGAGGTTGGCGGCGGTGAAATGCACGCGACCGTCGGCGGTATCAGCGCTCGGGCTGACGGTGGCGGCGTTGGCCACCCACATGCTCGACGCCGAGCAGCTGGCAACCAGCAACGGCATCGCCTGTTTGGCGGCCTGCTCGATCACTTGAGCGTCGGTACCGCTGAAGCCCAGGCTGCGCAGCGCGCCGACATCCGGGCGCTCTTGCGGCGCGAGTACACCTTGCTGAAAGCCCATTTCCATCAGCGCTTTCATTTTCGCCAGGCCTTGCAGCGCCGCTTCCTTGGGGTTGGAAGACTGCTGGCTGTTGCTCTGGGACGCGACGTTGCCGTAGGACAGACCGCCGTAGTTATGGGTCGGCCCCACTAGACCGTCAAAATTGACTTCATAGGATTTCATCAGCGAGGCTCCACGAGAATCTGTTGTTATAGGCTTCAGTAACTGTTCTTCAAGACCGAGGCGCGGCCATCGCGAGCAGGCTCGCTCCCACATTGGATTGTGCAAACCTGTGGGAGCGAGCCTGCTCGCGATTGGGCATCACGCCATTTTTATGCCAGGCGTCAGGGCGGCCGGCAAGGTCAGGCTTGGGGTTTCCAGCGAGGCCACCGGGTACGCGCAGTAATCCGCCGCGTAATAGGCACTGGCGCGATGGTTACCCGAAGCCCCCACACCGCCGAATGGCGCGCTGCTCGCGGCGCCGGTCAGCTGTTTGTTCCAGTTGACGATACCGGCGCGGCTTTCCAGCCAGAACTGCTGATAACGCGCTTGCGAATCCGACAGCAAACCTGCGGCCAGACCGTATTGGGTGTTGTTGGCTTCCGCAATCGCCGCCTCGAAATCAGCGTAGCGAATCACTTGCAGCAACGGGCCGAACAGCTCTTCGTCAGGACGATTGGCAACCGCGCTCACATCAAGAATGCCCGGGGTCAGCAACGCGGCGTTGGCCTGTGGCTGGGTCATTTTCAGCAGCGGCACGGCGCCATTGGCGAGCAGGTGTTCCTGTGCATCCATCAGTGCCTTGGCAGCGGCCAGAGAAACCACCGAGCCCATGAACGGCGCCGGTTGCTGATCGAACGCGCCGACGTCGATCGTTGCGCTGACTTCCACCAGACGCGCCAGCAGCTTATCGCCCCAGGCACCTTGCGGTACCAGCAAGCGACGGGCGCAGGTGCAACGCTGACCGGCAGAAATGAACGCCGACTGAATAATGGTGTACACCGCAGCGTCGAGGTCTGCGACCTGATCGACCACCAGCGGGTTGTTACCGCCCATCTCCAGCGCGAGGATCTTGTCCGGACGACCGGAGAACTGCGCATGCAGGTGGTTGCCGGTACGGCTGGAGCCGGTGAAGAACAGGCCGTCGATACCCGGATTGGCCGCCAGGGCGATCCCGGTTTCACGCGCGCCTTGCAGCAGGTTCAGCACGCCAGCAGGCAGGCCGGCTTCGATCCAGCACTTGACCGTCAGCTCGGCGACTTTCGGGGTCAGCTCGCTTGGCTTGAACAGCACGCTGTTACCGGCCAGCAGCGCCGGAACGATGTGACCGTTCGGCAAATGCCCGGGGAAGTTGTAAGGACCGAACACTGCCACCACGCCGTGAGGCTTGTGGCGCAGCACGGCAGTGGCGTCGCCCAGCGGGCCGCTCTTCTCGCCGGTACGCTCGCGGTAGCTCTGCACTGAAATGGCGATCTTGTTGACCATGCTGGTCACTTCAGTCGCGGCTTCCCACAGCGGCTTACCGGTTTCTTCACCGATGCAGTGAGCCAGTTCGTCAGCGTGTTTTTTCAGGCTGGCKGCAAAGGCTTCCAGCACGCCGATGCGATCTTCCAGGGAGCGTCTGGCCCAGGCCGGGAAGGCCTGACGTGCGGCTTGCACGGCGCTTTCAACTTGAGCAGCGCTGGCGCCCTGCCCCGACCACAGCACTTGCTGGGTGACCGGGTTCAGCGATTCGAACGTGTCACCCTGGCCTGCCAGCCATTCACCGGCGATATAAAGCGAATTCATTATTTCGACTCCCGAGCAGCAGACAACGGCACGGCACGTACTTGATCGCCGGCATTGAGTTGAAGACGTTTGGCGGTCAATGGGTCGACCACCAGGGTACCGGCGGCAAAGCGTGCGGGAGCGGCAGTGATCCGGCAGTCTTCGCGTTTGCGGTTGTGAATCAGAAATGGCGTGGCGTCATCACCCGGGGTGCCGATGGCCAATACCAGTGCCTGGCTGTCGCGGACCGCACGGATCTTGCCGGTTTCGCATTCAACGGCAGGACCTGCGTCGAAGATGTCGACATAACCCTGATAGCTGAAGCCTTCGCTCTTGAGCATTGCCAGCGCCGGCTCGGTGTCAGGGTGAACCTTGCCGATCACATTGCGCGCGCCTTCAGAGAGGAAGCAGGTGTACAGCGGGAACTTCGGCATCAACTCGGCGATGAACGCCTTGTTGCCCACGCCCGTCAGGTAATCGGCCTGGCTGAATTCCATTTTGAAGAAGTGCCGACCCAGGCTTTCCCAGAACGGCGAGCGGCCGGCTTCATCGGACACACCGCGCATTTCGGCGATGATCTTGTTGCCGAACAGCTGCGGGAATTCGGCGATGAACAGCATCCGCGCCTTGGCCAGCATGCGACCGTTGAGGCCGGAACGGTAATCGGCGTGCAGGAACAACGAGCACAGCTCGGAATTGCCGGTCAGGTCGTTGGCCAGGAACAGCGTCGGGATTTCACGGTAGATGTTCAGCTCTTGCGAAGCGCTGACGGTCAGGCCGACCCGGAAGTTGTACCAAGGCTCACGCAGGCCGACAGCGCCGGCGATGGCGGAAATCCCCACCACGCGACCGTTATCGTCTTCGAGCACGAACAGGTAGTCCGCGTCGCCGCGCCCCGCTTCGCCGCGAAAGGTCTTTTCAGCCCAGCCAACCCGATGAGCCAGACGCTCTTCGTTGGCCGGCAAGGTGGTCAGGCCGGTGCCGGTGCTGCGGGCCAGGTCGATCAGCGCGGGTAAATCGCTGCTGCGTACGGGACGAACGATCATGCTATCTCCTTAAACGGGTCGCTCAGGCCACCCGTAAAACTCTCTGCTCTTAAGCCTGAAATCGGGCCTTAAACTGCCACCAGGCGCACGCTGGCACCTTCACCGACGCCCAGGGCTTCGGCGGCTTCAAGATCCAGGGTTACCGGTTTGCCCGGCGCATAATCCAGCTCGAGCAATACCGCGCGGTAATCCTGCAACTGCGCATTGGCCACCAGGTACTGACGACCGGCACCTTTGACCGGCTCACCGATTTTCACCGGCACCACACGGCTCTGGGCGATCGAACGGATGCCCGAGACACGTGCGTGCAGGGTCGGGCCACCGTCGAAAATGTCGATGTAGTGATCGGTCTCGAAGCCTTCGCGCATCAGGATGTCGAAGGTGATCTGCGCCCGTGGGTGCACCTGGCCCATCGCCTCTTGGGCGGCGTCCGGCAGCAGCGGCACGTAGATCGGGTAATGCGGCATCAGTTCGGCGAGGAAGGTCCGGCTCTTGAGCCCGCACAGACGCTCGGCTTCAGCGTAGTTGAGGTCGAAGAAGTTGCGACCGATGGCATCCCAGAACGGCGAGTCGCCATTTTCGTCGCTGTAGCCGACGATCTCGGTGACCACCGAATCAGCGAAACGCTCCGGATGGCTGGCGACGAACAGCAAGCGACCGCGAGAGTTGAGTTCCGCCCAAGGTGAACCCACCAGCTCAGGAACCACATAGAAACTGGTCAGCAGGCTGTTGCCGGTCAGGTCGTGGCACTGGGAGAGCACATGAATCTTGTTATGAATCTTCAGCTCGCGAGAGGCGTGCACGAAGGTTTCATTCCGGAAACTGTAGAACGGCTCGGAATAACCGGCCGACGCGACGATGGCCGAGCAGCCCACCAGTTTGCCGGTGGCGGTGTCTTCGAGAACGAAGAAATAGCTTTCTTCACCGTTGAAGCTGACTTCGGCAGCGAACGACGCTTCGCTTGCGGCGATCTTGTCGCTCAAGCGTTCGACATCATCCGGCAAGGAGGTGACACCAATCGGGCTGTCCGCAGCCAGACGCTGTACCTCGCCCAGATCAGCCATTTGCGCGGGGCGCATCACCAGCATGGTGTCACTCCTTTCTCGAAAAACACACAGAGGAAAAAATAGCCGGGCCAATCCTTGAGACACTGTGGGAGCGAGCCTGCTCGCGATGGCGTCCTGTCAGACAACAAAGATGTTGGCTGTCAGGCCCTCATCGCGAGCAGGCTCACTCCCACATCAATCTGGGCMCGGCATAAGAATTTGGTTCGACGCCTGAATGATCAGGCGTCGAAGGGACTATCAGGCTTGAGTCAGTTTGGCCACGGCACGCTCGAAGCGCTGCAGGCCCTCTTCGATGTCCGCGTCTTCAACCACCAGGCTTGGCGCGAAGCGAATCACGTCCGGGCCGGCTTGCAGAATCATCAAGCCTTCACGTTCAGCCGCGTTGAACACGTCCTTGGCCTTACCTTTCCAGGCCTCGCTCAAGACGCAACCGAGCAACAGGCCCAGGCCACGCACTTGAGTGAACAGGCCGTACTTGGCGCCGATCTGCTCCAGGCGAGTCTTGAACAGGTCGTGCTTGGCTTTGACGCCGTTCAGCACTTCAGGGGTGTTGACCACGTCGATCACCGCCTCAGCCACGGCGCACGCCAGCGGGTTGCCGCCGTAAGTGGTGCCGTGGGTGCCGACGACCAGATGTTTGGCCAGGTCTTCGGTGGTCAACATCGCCGCGATCGGGAAACCGCCGCCCAGGCTCTTGGCGCTGGTCAGGATGTCCGGCGTCACGCCGTAATGCTGATAGGCGAACAGCTCACCGCTGCGGCCCATGCCGGTTTGTACTTCGTCAAAAATCAGCAGTGCGTTGTGTTGGGTGCACAGCTCGCGGGCGCATTGCAGGTAAGCAAGATCAGCCGGCAATACGCCGCCCTCGCCCTGGATCGGCTCCAGCACTACCGCGCAGGTCTTGTCGGAAATGGCCGCTTTGAGCGCGTCCAGATCGTTGTACTTGACGTGCGTGATGCCGGTGATTTTCGGACCGAAACCGTCGGAGTACTTCGACTGGCCACCGACGTTCACGGTGAACAGGGTACGACCGTGGAAGCTGTTGAGCGCGGCGATGATTTCGTATTTCTCTGAACCGAAACGATCGTGGGCAACACGACGGGCCAGCTTGAAGGCGGCCTCGTTGGCTTCGGCGCCAGAGTTGCAGAAGAACACGCGCTCGGCGAAGGTCGCGTCGATCAGCTTATGGGCCAGGCGCAGGGCCGGCTCATTGGTGAACACGTTGGACACGTGCCACAGCTTGTTCGCTTGCTCGGTCAAGGCACCAACCAGCGCCGGGTGGGCGTGGCCCAAGACGTTAACCGCAATCCCGCCAGCGAAGTCGATCAGCTCGCGGCCAGACTGGTCCCAAACGCGGGAACCGGCGCCACGTACCGGAATGAAAGCGGCAGGCGCGTAGTTGGGAACCATTACCTGGTCAAAATCGGCGCGTTGTACCGCAGCGTGCTCAACGGACATCGGAGTCTCCTGATGAGAAACACTCGCCTGAAACTGGCGAGCGATGAGGGGGATTGTAAGGACAGTTTTCAGCCCGGCCTTGCCGCCAAGCGACAACTTCTTATAGCGCAAACACAGGTTTGAGCCGGGTTTATGGCAATGCGACAAATAGCGTCGCAAAGGCGCAGTTTAAACTGCCGGAGTACGTTATAGGCAGGCTTGTCCAGCCGGACGGTAATTATGTACTGCACGGAGCGCATCGCCGTTTGTTTTCCTTGCGTCTACTCCAAACGCCAAGGGACTTGCGCATGAATCAACACGACGAGCTTGCCGCTCATCCGGACAGCCACTACCAACACCTTTCCACACTCCTCCCGACCTGGATCTTGCAAACGTCGCCCGAGACGCGCAACGCGCTGAAAAACGCCAGGCTCGAAACGCCTCACTGGTATCGCAACGCGACCCGCCAGCAACAGCAGACACTGAACGCACTCAACACCGAACACTGGTCCCATCGAAACCCGCTGGAGCAGATGCTGGGCAAACTGCAAAACGCCCGCGCCTTCGCCGAGCCGCTGCTGAGCGAGGCGCTGAAAACCCGCTTCGGCCTGGAACTGGACGTCAAGACCACCTTCCTGCGCCTGTACATCCCTCAGACCATCCCCTGGTTCCCGGTCAAATCCGGTGCCGCACGCACCTGGACAGTGTCATTGCTCGACGCTGCCCTGCACAATTTCCAGGCATCGGAGACGGAGGCAGACGCCTTTGAGCCGGCCTCGAGCTTCATCACCGAACCCTCCTCCACCGGACAATTCGACACGCTGCCAACGATCAAGCAGCACATCAGCATCGCCGGGTTCACCCGACTGTGCCGAGAACTGGATATCGGCGGCCAGTACAGCGCCTACCTCAACGACAACCTGGGCGTGACCAACCCGCTGGTCGGCGCTGTTTTAAAGCCAAGCGTCAGGAACGCGCAGCACGCCGCACTCAAGTCGGCGCTGCATCAGGGGCTGCTTCGACAGAACATTGAAAAAGACACCTGCGACTCGATTCTCGGTCTCCTGGAAGGACGCCCGGGCATGAAGCCGGGCAACCAAGCGTTGCACTGCAACGACCTGACAATGATGTCTTCAGCGCTGACCGGCATTGTCATTTTCGCCCCCAACCTTGAGCACTCTCGCCAGGCAACGCGGATCGTGGCCTATATCCCGGAAGACCCCGAACATCCCGTCAAGCAGTATCCCGACACGCTGGCGTTCATGACCGAGCTGACCCGCAAATTGCGTTCACCCGCCTACCAGCGCTTTTTCAGCCAGTTCGTCGACCATCAGGAGAGGGGGCATTTTTTCGCCGACCTTAACCGCCGCCTCAGCGCCGTGACCTGGCACCAGCATCAACACGGCGACCCGCTGCCCAGCTGGCGAGAGACGCCCATCGACAAACCCAACCTGCGATTTTCACTGAACCCGATCAACGCCGACCTATGGGCTCACCTCTATCAGCGGCAACTGAACAAGATCCTCAACGACGCACGCACCATTGCTGTCTCCACCGCCCGCGCCGACCGGAATGCACGATGGGCGCAGTGGGACGCCTTCAGCAAAGTCGCCTCGACAATCCTTCAAGCGGCCGCGTTCGTTGCCCTGCCCTTTGTTCCATTCCTCGGCGAACTGACGCTGGCCTATATGGCCTACCAGTTACTCGACGAAGCGTTCGAAGGCATCGTCGACTGGGCCGAAGGCCTGAAAACAGAAGCGTTCGGACACCTGATGAGCGTCGTCGAGTCGCTCGTTCAACTGGGGACATTCGCGGTGGGTGGCGTCATTGCTGTTGGAGAGATCAAACCCTTGCTGTCCCGCGACACACTGGCGCTGTTCGACCGGCTCACTCCCGTCAAAGTGACCGAGAGCAAAACCCGTTACTGGAAACCGGACCTGACGCCTTATGAGCACACCACCAACATCCCGACCGCGGTCAAACCCGATCACCTCGGCCTGTATCAACATCAGGGCAAGACCCTTCTGCCCCTTGAGGACAAGCTCTATGCGGTGCGCTTGAATAGCGAGACCGGGCAGTTTCAGCTTCAGCATCCGAGTCGGGCCGACGCTTATCAACCGCCCCTGCGACATAACAACTACGGTGCCTGGCAGACCGGACTCGAACAACCGCTGAGCTGGGACCGGGAAACCGTCATGCGTCGCCTCGGCCATAGCGTCGAGTCGTTCAGCAGCGCCGAGCGCGAACAGATCCTGCGGATCAGCGGCTTTCACGACAACGTATTGCGCGAAACGCATGTCGAAAATTATCGCCCGCCTTCGCTGCTGACTGACACGATCAAGCGCTTCAAGATCAATCGGGACATTCAGGCCTTGGTCGAGCAGACCAGCAGCGACCAACCCGAGCATTACCAGGCCCTGAACCAGCGCAAATCACTGTTCGAATCTCGCTACCGTGAACTTGAAAAAACCGATGATCAGGACGTTCAGCTACTGCTCGGTGCAGTACAGAACTTACCGACAGACATCGCGCAAGAACTGGTGAGCAATGCAACAGGCACCGAGCTGATGAGCCTGCACAACGGTCAAGTGCCGCAGCGACTCAAGAACGTGGCGCTAAAAGCCATGGAGGCCGTACGTGTCGCCAGAGCCTATGAGGGGTTTTATCTCGCAGACATGGAGTCGGCAGATACCCACCGACTGGCTTTGCATAGCCTCGAATCATTGCCCGGCTGGCCCGCCCATCTGCGCATCGAGGTGAGGGATTATTCGCACGTCGGCACCTTGCGCGACAGCATTGGCCAGGCCGACGCGTCGACCCTGAAAACGCTGGTGCGTGCTGATGACTTCACTTACCAGGTTCACGAGGACAAGCAACTGCCCGGTGACTTTTATCACGCCATCCTTCAAGCGCTGCCGGATGCAGATCGCACTGCACTGGGCTTCACCCTCGAAGACGGCGAGGCCCTCAAACAGCGCATTGCCGAACACGCTGTGGACCAACCGACGTTACGCACACTGTTCGCAAAACACCCTCATCGAAAACCGTTCTACGACCCGACAACCATGCGCCTGCCGGGTGGCACACAGGGTTACAGTCGCAACAACCGCACGACGCCCACCCTCAACGACAGGGTTCGTGAGGTCTACCCCAGCCTTTCACCGGAAGAAATCGAGTCGACTGTCCTTGCATTACAAGGCCATCCGAACGGTGCTCGCGTGGAACTCTCACGCCTGGCCAGCGAGCTCGCACAGCTGCATCGGGACCTGGGAACCTGGGTAAACGATACGCCCACCGTCCACCCTGAAACCGGGGTTGCGCTAAGCGATCTGGAGCAACAGGTCGCACGACACAATCGCCGGTTACTGGCCCAGGAAATCCAGCGTAGCTGGCGCCGACAATCCGATCGGGACTTTGACGCCCCGGATGGCACCGGCCGATATGTGCTAAGGCTCGCAGAACCGTTACTCGGTGACCTGCCGACACTGACTGCCGACTTCAGTCATGTATCACTGCTGTCTCTGGAAGGCAGCCGTGCGGTACATGGCGTCCACGGGTTTCTGCAAAACTTCAAGGGTCTGCACCGTCTCGATTTGCGCCGCTTCTCCCTGACCACCCTCCCCGACGCCATTACCCGAATGCCGAACCTCGACGCACTGGTGCTCAGTGATTGCGGCATCCAGCTCGACGCTGTCGCCTGGTCGAAACTGTCTTCATTGAACAAACTGGTCATGCTCGACCTGTTCAATAATCCGTTCAGTGTGGTGCCCAGCATCGAAACGATGCCCGAACTCGTTCACCTGGATCTGAGCCAAACCGGCCTGAGTGAATTCCCCGCCAGCATCATGCATCACCCCAAACTCGACACCGCCAGACTTTCAAACAACAGTATCAGCGAGCTACCTGGCGGATTGTTCGAGAGTCCGGTCTACAACAAACACGGCGTGTTTCTTACCCGCAACCCGCTCTCCGACAGCGCGCGACAACTGATCAAGCAGCGCTACCTGGACAGCCTCTATGACTTGGGGGTCTATGCCCCCGAGGCGGATATCGCGCGGGTCAAGGCGCTGTACCCGAATATGGAGGTCGAACAGGCAAGCGACTTTGTGTATGAGCTGCCCGGCACACTCGATGACGGCCGACTCGAACTGGCACGCCTGGAAGCAGAGCTCAACCGACTCCGCACCGACTTGTCTGCCTGGACGGCCGACCTGCCGGCCCGCCACCCGTTGACCGGTGAACCTTTCGATGCACAGCAACAACTCATCGAGCACTCGAGTCGCGACGAGTTCAAGCAATTGCTGGAACAGTGCTGGCGACGTGAAACCGATCTGGATGATTTTAATGAGGCGCTTGAGCCCACGTTTGAACTCGCCATCCCCCTCCTCATCAATGGAGATCTGCCGACCCTGAGCGCCGACTTCAGCCATGTGACGTCGCTGGAGATACTGAGCATCGATGGCATAACCCGCACCGGAGGTTTTCTGGAGTCCTTTCCCAAGCTCAAAAGCCTCAGGCTTCGCGACTGCAACCTGGGCAACATTCCCGATGCCGTATTCAAGATGGGGCAACTGCGGTCGTTGTCGCTCCCTGAATGCCGCGTCAGCCTGTCAGTAGAATCGGCAAGCGCGCTAGCGGAAATGGAACAGCTCGATTATCTCGATCTGGCCCGCAATCCTCTGGGGCGAACGCCTGACCTGAGCCAGATGACAGGGCTGGCGACCGTGCTGCTGAATGAAACCGGCATCACTGAAATTCCGCACGGCCTGCTGCAAATGACAGAGCTGGACTGGGCCGATCTCAGTGGCAACGCCATCACTGAAGTTCCGAGCGATGTATTGGAACTGCCGGTGGATATCGCCGAAAACATCACGTTAAGGAGCAATCCGTTTTCCGAGGAGAGCCTGCTACGGCTGATCGGTTACTTCGAACGCACGGGTATGGATTTCGGTGTGCAAGAGGTGATTGATCGAGGCGAATTGGACGTTTCGTCCACTGACGGCTCCGAAGTCGACGAGTAAAACCTCAGGGCGTGACGTGCCGGATCAGCCACGCTCCGACGGCACCGAAGACAATTCGAACGGGCTGCTGCTGCGCCGCTGGTTGCGATCTTCCCGCGGCGTGGCGCCGAAGAAGTTGCGGTAGGCGCTGGAGAAATGCGGCCCCGAAGAGAAGCCACACGACAGGCCGATCTGGATGATCGACTTGCTGGTTTGCATCAACATCTGCCGTGCCTTGTTCAGGCGCAATTCCAGGTAGTACTGGCTCGGCACGCGGTTGAGGTATTGCTTGAAAATCCGCTCCAACTGCCGACGGGACACGCACACATGCTGGGCGATTTCGTCGGTAGTCAGCGGTTCTTCGATGTTGGCTTCCATCAGCAACACGGCTTGCGTGAGCTTCGGATGGCTGGAGCCAAGGCGATTCTGCAACGGAATGCGCTGGCGCTCACCGCCTTCACGAATGCGCTCGACCACCAGCTCCTCGGACACCGCACCGGCCAGTTCAGCGCCGTGGTCACGGGCCAGCACCGCCAGCAACAGATCGAGCACCGACATGCCGCCGCACGCGGTCAGGCGATCGCGATCCCAATCGAACAAATGGCTGGTAGCGATGACCTTGGGGAAACGTTCGGCGAAATCATCCTGCCAGCGCCAATGCACCGCCGCACGATAGCCATCGAGCAAACCGAGCTGGGCCAGTGGATAGACACCGGCCGACAGACCGCCAATCACGCAACCGGCACGCACCAATTGCTTGAGTGCGCTGCTGAGCGCTGGTGCCAACGTGGTCGGCGGCTCATCAGCCAGCAGAAACAGCTTCTGGAAGTTTTCCAGCTTGCCGGTCCACGCCTCACCCGGCAATTGCCAGGCCCCTTCAGCAGGCGTTTCGGCCTGCAGAAACGACAGTTCGTAAACAACGTCCGGATGCACGCGCTGAGCAACACGCAAGGCCTCCTCGGCCAGCGCCAGCGTCAAGGCTTTAGTGCTGGGCCAAATCAGGAAACCAATTCGATGGGCAGTCATGGCGGGCAGTCCGAAACGAAAACAGTGATGAAGGCATGGGCCAATGCTAGCCCGTAAACGAACACAAATCTCAAAACCAGCAAGCCCCCTGTGGGAGCTGGCCTGCCAGCGATGGCGGTATGTCTGTGCCAGAGATGCAAACTGGCTCACCGCTATCGCTGGCAGGCCAGCTCCCACAAGGATCGGGGGCGGGCTTCTAAATTGCGAAGCATGCACTATCCTTGTGCACAACGGCAGCCCTGATTATTTCAAGCTACCGGAGAGGAATTGTTGCAGACGTTCGGACTGTGGATTGACCAGTACTTCACGTGGGTTACCGCTTTCTTCAACCACGCCTTTGTGCAGGAACACCAACTGGTTCGACACTTCACGGGCAAAGCCCATTTCGTGCGTTACCACGACCATGGTCCGACCTTCCTGGGCCAGCGCCTGCATCACTTTCAGCACGTCGCCCACCAGCTCCGGGTCGAGTGCCGAGGTCGGTTCGTCGAACAGCATCACCTCAGGTTCCATCGCCAACGCACGGGCAATCGCCACACGCTGCTGCTCACCGCCGGACATATGCCCCGGGTAGGCATCCTTGCGATGGGACACGCCAACCTTGGCCAGATACAGCTCGGCCTTTTCACGGGCTTCGGCCTTGGACATGCCGAGGACGTGAACCGGCGCTTCCATGATGTTTTCCATTGCGGTCATGTGCGACCACAGATTGAAATGCTGGAACACCATCGACAGCCGCGAACGCATGCGTTGCAGTTGTTTCGGGTCGGCGGCTTTCAGCGCGCCGTCCTTGTTCGCCACCAGTTTCAGCTCTTCGTTATTGAGCAGAATCTTGCCGGCGTGCGGTTGCTCAAGCAGGTTGATGCAACGCAGGAAAGTACTTTTGCCGGAGCCACTGGAACCGATGATGCTGATCACATCGCCGGCCGCCGCTTTCAGGGACACGCCCTTGAGCACTTCGTGACTGCCATAGCGTTTATGCAGGTCTTGGACTTCAAGTTTGTACATGCTGTCGGTTCTCACAAAAACAGTCAGTCAGTGGTTTCAGTGCTTGCGCGGGGCGAGGTAGCCCAGCCAGCGGTGCTCGGCCATCTTGAACAGGCGCACCAGAATGAACGTCATGCACAGGTAGAACACGCCTGCGGTGATGTAGGCTTCGAACGGCAAGTAGTACTGAGCGTTCACGGTACGCGCGGCACCGGTGATGTCGATCAAGGTCACGATGGACGCCAGACTGGTGGTCTGCAGCATCATGATCACTTCGTTGCTGTACTGCGGCAGCGCCCGGCGCAGGGCCGATGGCAGCAGGATGCGCTTGTACATCTTGAAGCGCGACATGCCCATGGCCTTGGCCGCCTCGATCTCACCGTTCGGCGTAGCGCGCAGGCTGCCGGCGATGATTTCCGCGGTGTAGGCGCTGGTGTTGATCGCAAAGGCCAGGCACGCACAGAATGTCGCGCTGGACAGCCACGGCCAGAGGAAGCTTTCACGTACTGCTTCGAACTGCGCCAGACCGTAGTAGATCAAGAACAGCTGCACCAGCATCGGCGTGCCGCGGATCACGTAGGTGTAGAGCCAGGCCGACATGTTGACGATCGGCTGCTTGGAAACCCGCATCAAGCCCAGCGGCAAGGCGGCCAGCAAACCGAACAACAGCGACAGCGCGAGCAGTTTGAGGGTGGTGACCAGGCCGCCGAAGTACAGCGGCAAGGCCTCCCAAATGACGTTGTAGTCGAAGATCATAGATCAGCCGCCCTTACGCCTACCGAGTAGCGCTTCTCAAGGTGACGCAATGCCAGCAACGAGACACTGGTGATCACCAGGTACATCGCGGCCACTGCGAGGAAGAAGGTGAAAGGCTCGCGGGTGGCATCTGCCGCCTGCTTGGCCTTGAACATCATGTCTTGCAGACCGACCACCGAAATCAGCGCAGTCGCCTTGGTCAACACCAGCCAGTTATTGGTAAAGCCCGGAATCGCCAGGCGAATCATCTGTGGCACCAATACCCGAAAAAACACCTGAAAACTGCTCATGCCGTACGCCGCACCGGCTTCTGCCTGGCCTTTGGGGATCGCCATGAAGGCCCCACGGAAGGTTTCCGACAGGTACGCACCGAAGATGAAACCCAAGGTGCCGATACCGGCCATCAACGGGTTCAGGTCGATGTAGTCGTCATAGCCGAGCAATGGCGCAACACGGTTGAGCAAGTCCTGACCGCCGTAGAAAATCAGCAGGATCAGCACCAGATCGGGAATCCCGCGGATCACCGTGGAATACAGATCGCCCAGCCTGGCCAGCCAACGTATCGGCGACAGGCGCAATGCGACCCCGATCAGACCCAGAACAATGGCCAAGGCCATGGACGACAAGGCGAGCTGAAGCGTCAACCATGCGCCATCGAGGATGACAGCCCCGTAGCCTTTCAACATGATTCAGGTCCTCGAAAGTTGGGATGAAAAAATGGCGCAAACCTCAGAGATCCTGTTGCTTGCGCCATTTTGGATGGACAGCTGCGACTATTTACTTACCGTAAATATCGAAGTTGAAGTACTTGTCCTGGATTTGCTTGTACTTGCCATTCGCACGAATGGCGACGATGGCGGCGTTGATCTTGTCCAGCTCAGCCTTGTCGCCTTTACGCACGGCGATACCAATGCCGTCGCCGAAGTATTTCTCATCGGTGAAGGCCGGACCAACGAAGGCGAAGCCTTTGCCAGCGTCGGTTTTCAGGAAGCCGTCATCCAGCAGGGTGGCGTCGGCCACGGTGCCATCGAGACGACCGGCAGCCACGTCCAGGTAGATTTCGTTCTGCGAGCCGTACGGCTTGATTTCAGCACCCAGCGGCTTCAGGACTTCTTCGGCGAAACGGTTGTGGATCGAACCGCGTTGCACGCCGATTTTCTTGCCCTTGAGTTCGGCCAGGTTGTCGCTGACCTGCGTACCGGCCTTCATGACCAGACGTGCCGGGGTGTTGTAGTACTTGTTGGTGAAGTCCACGGACTTCTTGCGGTCGTCAGTGATCGACATGGACGACAGGATCGCGTCGATCTTGCGCACTTTGAGTGCCGGGATCAGACCGTCAAACTCTTGCTCGACCCAAACGCACTTGACCTTCATCTCTTCGCACAGGGCGTTGCCGATGTCGTAGTCGAAACCAACGATGCTGCCATCCGGCGCCTTGGACGCGAACGGAGGGTAAGCCGCCTCGATACCAATTTTCAGAGGCTTTTCATCGGCGAACGTTGGCAGGGACAGCACGGACAGTGCCAGGGCGCCAAGAAGCACGAGTTTCTTCATCTTAGGACTCCATCGGTATAGGGCGAAAACGGCAGAGTGAGCGACAGCCCAATATGCGAATGGGTGGAAATTGAAAGCTGCGCTGCGTCGTAGGATTGTTGCGTTGAGATCAGCTCTGATTTCAACGCGGGCAACGGCGAGCGAGTGATCGGCATTCTAACGACAGGCCCGAAGCCGATATTTCTTCAATGCGACAACAAATTACAGAAGCACTGAGAAACCCGACCGAGCGCATTGACAGCCCTGCAAATTCATGCAAGAGCAAAAGACAGTGAACCGATCTATGTTGCAAATTGCGGGCCTATTATTCGCAAACCCTTCTAATCCGGCAAGCGCAGCGTTATGTCTTATTTTTTAGGTGGTCTGGAGAGGCCCTAAAACGGGGCTTTGCGTTTCCCAATGCCTCGAAAGCGGGCGGGCGGTTACACATTTAGTTACTTGAGACCGGCCGGGTAACAGTGGGAATTAGCCGACAGATGAAGTCGATAATTATTGGTACCGCCATCGCGAGCAGGCTCGCTCCCACAGGGGATTTGTGGGGTGTACAAGGTTTCTGTTTCAACACGATTTAGCGTGGGAGCGAGCCTGCTCGCGATGAGGCCAACCCAAGCAATAGAGAACTCAAACCCAATCACCACAAAAAAAGCCCCACCTGGCTCAACACCGGGCGGGGCTTTCGATGACTCAAGAACCGCTGTTACGCGGCGCTCATGGTCTTGTGCGTATCAATCAAATGCTGCACCACACCCGGATCGGCCAGGGTGGAGATATCCCCCAACCCGTCGTATTCACCCGTGGCGATCTTGCGCAGGATGCGGCGCATGATTTTCCCCGAGCGGGTTTTCGGCAGGCCTGGCGCCCACTGGATAACATCCGGCGAGGCAATCGGACCGATCTCTTTGCGCACCCAGTTTTTCAGTTCCAGGCGCAGCGCTTCGCTCGGCTCTTCACCACCGTTGAGGGTGACGTAGACATAAATGCCCTGCCCTTTGATGTCATGCGGAACACCAACCACCGCCGCTTCGGCGACTTTCGGGTGAGCGACCATCGCGCTTTCAATCTCGGCAGTGCCCATGCGGTGACCGGAAACGTTGAGCACGTCATCCACGCGCCCAGTGATCCACCAGTAGCCATCGGCATCGCGGCGCGCGCCGTCACCGGTGAAGTACATGCCACGGAAGGTCTTGAAGTAGGTGTCGACGAAGCGGTCGTGATCGCCGTACAGCGTACGCGCCTGACCTGGCCACGAATCGAGAATCACCAGGTTACCCTCGGCAACGCCCTCGATGATGTTGCCCAGGTTGTCGACCAATGCTGGCACCACCCCGAAGAACGGACGCGCCGCAGAACCCGGCTTGAGCCCGTGAGCGCCCGGCAGCGGGCTCATCAGGGTCGCGCCGGTTTCGGTCTGCCACCAGGTATCGACGATCGGGCAACGGGATTGTCCGACGTTCTTGTAGTACCACTCCCACGCTTCCGGATTGATCGGCTCACCGACCGAACCCAGCAGACGCAAGCTGCTGCCATCAGCGCCTTCAACGGCCGCGGTGCCCTGCGCCATCATGGCGCGGATTGCGGTCGGCGCGGTGTAGAGGATGTTGACCTTGTGCTTGTCGATGATCTTCGCCACCCGGGTAATGTCCGGGTAGTTCGGCACGCCTTCGAACAGCAAGGTGGTCGCGCCGTTGGCCAGCGGGCCATAGACAATATAGGTGTGGCCGGTGACCCAGCCGACGTCGGCGGTGCACCAGTAGATTTCGCCCGGACGGTAGTCGAACACGCGCTCGTGGGTCAGCGCGGCGTACAACAGATAACCGCCGGTGGTGTGCTGCACGCCCTTCGGCTTGCCGGTGGAGCCCGAGGTATAGAGGATGAACAGCGCTTCTTCGGCGCCCATCTCTTTCGGCGCACACACGGTGCCCGCGACTTTCATCAGGTCTTCGTACCAGATGTCGCGATGCTGGTTCCATTTGATGTTGCCACCGGTGCGCTTGCACACGATGACCTTCTGGATGCTGCTGGTTTCCGGGTTGGTCAGCGCGTCATCGACGTTAGCCTTGAGCGAGATCTTTTTGCCGGCACGCAGGCCTTCGTCAGCGGTGATCACCACTTTCGATTTGCAGTCGATGATCCGACCGGCCAGGGCTTCCGGCGAGAAGCCGCCGAACACCACCGAGTGAATCGCACCGATCCGGGTACAGGCCAACATGGCGACCACGGCTTCGGGAATCATCGGCATATAGATAGTCACCACGTCGCCGCGGTGCACATCCTGGCCGCGCAAGGCGTTGGCAAACTTGCAGACTTGTTCGTGCAACTCGCGGTAGGTGATGTTGCGGCTCTCGGCCGGGTCATCGCCCTCCCAGATGATCGCGACCTGATCGCCACGCTCGGCGAGATGGCGGTCCAGGCAGTTGTAGGAAACGTTCAGGGTGCCATCGGCGAACCACTTGATATCGACATGGTGATCGTCGAAAGAGGTCTGCTTCACCGTGGTGAAAGGCTTGATCCAGTCGAGGCGCTTGGCTTGCTCGCRCCAGAAACCGTCCGGGTTGACGACCGACTGCTGGTACATGGCCTTGTAGGTCGCCTCGTCAGTCAGCGTGTTGGCTGCAACCTCGGGACGAACGGGATACAGAGAAGCCGCACTCATCTTTCTTACCTCGGTGGAATAGTTGTTTTTGTATGGCCCAGTTGTAGCCCGGGGCGGGCCTATAGAACCATTCGACGATGGTAGTAACAAGCCCCTACAAAACGTCGTGTTTACCGAGCGAACCGCTCAGACACCGCGGTTTCATTGGCTTTCAGGCATTTCGAGAAAGCCGGCCCTGAAGCACACGAGGTCGTTTTTAAGGGATTGTTACAGGATATGCCAAAAGTCTTTATCAAAAGCACACCTATATGCGTGCAACTCGGCCCCCTAAAATCAGCCTCGCCAACACGGCAAACGTGATTAACCCAGTTGCAGCCCCCACGAAGGCAGTTAATCCAACACTTAGTCGTCAAGTTCCACACGCAACCCCAAAAAGGTTGCGTGACCCCCTTCGACCTTTAAAAGGTAAAATTGAAATGAAAGCTTTATTGGTTCTGGCCCTCAGCAGTCTGTGTGCAACCGCCATGGCAGACGAGATCCCGACTGATGTCGCCAAYAACACCGTACCGGTAGAGGAATACACTTACTCGACTCACCTGGACATCGCCAAAGTTATCTCCATGAGCGAAGTTCCCAGCGTTTGCGAAGTTGTACCGGCCCGCATGGAATATGAAGACTCGAAAGGTCAACGGCATATTCTGCGCTACAGCGTAATGGGTAACGGCTGCTCCAACGGCTGATCATCAACGCTGAGGCTTGGCTTAATGCCGAACCCGACATCACCGCCCGACTCTCGTCGGGCGTCGTTGTGTCTGGAGCGAGAGAAACGCAGATCAAAACACTACATGTAGTGTAATAAGCCGCTTTTGGTTGTTTTTTGAACAGACAATCCAATCAACAATTGGCGCCCGAAACTGCACACAATCGCGCCTCGAAAAACACCCCATCTCCCCTGTAAGTCCCATCCCATCGGGCTTGCGCCGTTTTGACAGCAAACTCCGACACCATCAGCGCTGCCGAGTCGCCAAAAACCGCTAAAAAAAATCTTCATCGGCCAAAGCCCTGTAAACCCTTGCTCCGCCTTGATTACGCGCCCTGCCGAGGGTTCTCTGAGCCACTTCGTCGCACCACAAGCGTGAAAAAACACCTATAATGCGCCCGTAAATCGGGCCTGCAACATCCCCTTACAGGAGGATGCAGGACGCTGAGGCCACCGCAGGAGCTGACGACGTTATCTCCGCCCTTAGCGACTTCAGGACACCCGTACACATTTCTGTTTTTTGCCTGCGTACTGCTGCAACAAACGATTCCTTTTAGAGACAACGCGGCCAGCGGGCCGTGTGAAAAACCGACCATCAGTGTTTTCACACGGGCGACTGGCCCTCACGCAGGAGACGACACGTCATGCTGAGCTGGGACGAATTCGACAAAGAAGACGGCGAAGTTGTCGCCAAAGGCGCCAATGCTGGCCATGCTACTGAAGCCAACATGGACCGCCTCGACAGCGCCGGTGGTGCCGCAGCCCTTGAAGCTCGCGCCGTAACCGCCACCGACTCGGCTGCGATCGTTCGCGCCAAGGCCGCCCTCGACAAACTCGACGTCGCCGAAGGCCTGGCCGAACTCGAAGGCGCTTCTGCCCGCGTTGCGGTCGACGAAAAGCGCATGATCAACTGCCGCGCCGACCTCAACCAACTCGTCCCATTCAAATACGACTGGGCCTGGCAGAAGTACCTGGACGGCTGCGCAAACCACTGGATGCCGCAAGAAGTCAACATGACCGCCGACATCGCCCTCTGGAAAAACCCGGAAGGCCTGACCGACGACGAGCGCCGCATCGTGATGCGCAACCTCGGCTTCTTCTCCACCGCCGATTCCCTGGTTGCCAACAACCTGGTGCTGGCCGTGTACCGCCTGATCACCAACCCGGAATGCCGCCAGTACATCCTGCGCCAGGCGTTCGAAGAGGCGATCCACACCCACGCCTACCAGTACTGCATCGAATCGTTGGCCATGGATGAAGGCGAGATCTTCAACATGTACCACGAGATCCCATCGGTCGCTAAAAAAGCCACCTGGGGCCTGAAGTACACCCGTTCGATCTCCGATCCGAAGTTCGAAACCGGCACCGTCGAAACCGACAAAGAGTTGCTGCGCAACCTGATCGCCTACTACTGCGTTCTGGAAGGCATCTTCTTCTACTGCGGCTTCACCCAGATCCTCTCCATGGGCCGCCGCAACAAAATGACCGGCGTCGCCGAGCAGTTCCAGTACATCCTGCGCGACGAATCCATGCACCTGAACTTCGGCATCGACGTGATCAACCAGATCAAAATCGAAAACCCACACCTGTGGGATGCTGAAATGAAGGAAGAAGCTTCGCAGATGATTCTGCAGGGCACTCAGCTGGAGATCGAATACGCTCGCGACACCATGCCTCGCGGCGTGCTGGGCATGAACGCGGCGATGATGGAGGACTACCTGAAGTTCATCGCTAACCGTCGTTTGTCGCAGATCGGTTTGAAAGAAGAGTATCCAGGGACGACTAACCCGTTCCCTTGGATGAGCGAGATCATGGACTTGAAGAAAGAGAAGAATTTCTTTGAGACTCGGGTTATTGAGTATCAGACTGGTGGGGCTTTGAGCTGGGATTGATTTCTGGCGCTGGCCGCCGTCGGACGACAGGCAAGCTTACATAAACGACAAATAAGTTTATTTTAAACGACGCATGGAACTATATTAAAACGCAATACAAATAAGGGCCAATGAACGCTGGCCCTTATTTTCGAGCCCCATCACCAACGCCTTTGGTGCCTCGCTTGGAACCTAAGCGGGCCTCTAAAGCCGAGAAACAAGCCGCTAAGCTTCAAGATCTTGATCATGCCATCATCATAATGCTGATCCTTATGCTGAGGTAATGAGTACTAAAGCACTACTTGAATCAGAAAGATATTATATCGCTGAGTGGTGGCAATGGTTTACTGTTCACGAACAGCGGTCTATGAACGCCACCTAATAACTCCTGCCTGAAAAGAGCGAAGTAGATTAGCGCTCTACTTCGCCTTTAAGTTTTTTTTGGTTTTTATGGATTTTTTTACGGCCGCGGCGATACTTTTTCCAAGCAGTGGTGGTACAGCATTAGATACCTGCTCGACTTGCTGGGATAAATTACCTTCTAGAACGAAGCTCGAAGGAAAACTTTGCAGTATCATTGCCTCGTAAATACTGAGTCGTCTAGTTCCACTTGGATGAATATGTATCTCACGATGACCAAATGCAATTGTCGGACTTGCATCGCCCCATGAAAGGCGCTTAAAGCTGCGCCCTTTCGGATAGTCGCCATCGGGATCACTGAATCGTGGAGATTTTGGATTCATAGTCCAATGATTGGGATGCACAGGAATATCTTCCGCCCTCAACTTTCTATCAAAAAAAGTTGGCTCGGCGAGTGCGCCTATTGCTTCCTTTACCGTTCTTAATCCAGTATGCGCCTCTGGGCGTACTTCACTATAGCCTTGATCTGCGCGTAGAGCCGACAACACGATTCTGCGTCGATTTTGAGGTACACCAAAATCGAGGGCACATAGCTCCTTCTCCGTAATACAAAAGCCGAGGGATTCCAACCCCTTAATCAGCGCCTCGTAGGTTGGAGCGTGCTTTTTATCGCGAATTCCAAGAACATTCTCAAACACAACAAATTCAACGATATAGTCAACTTGGAGCCTCTTAACTATATCTAGATATAGTTGCGGCAACTGGTTTCTAGGGTCATCAACTTTCGAATTGGTGTTTGCACGTGAAAAACCTTGGCAGGGTGGCCCGCCGATCAAACCGATGCGGCTTTTCGACTTCACTCGACTCCTAACCAGTTGGAACACTCCTTCAGGTTGGAGCTTTATCAAATCGGCAGCAACGCTATGAGTTTTAGGGAAGTTTCTCTTATGAGTGCTGATGGCAGCCGCAGATATATCAATCGCGACTGGAATCTGAAACCCTTCCTGGTGAAAACCCCAATCCAACCCGCCGGCCCCACAGAACAAACTGATGACTTTGGGAAGGCCTGTAGGTCCCCGCACAATTTTTATGGGCTGAGCAGATGCCTTGCTGGCTGTTGGGGCACTTGGATTTTTGACAGCCATATCTGTGTACATCTTTGCCGCCTGTTGAGGGTGCGATCGCGCGTAAACCAAAAGGAAGCGCAGAATTCAGCTGATTTGCAGGGCTCGTCATCTGTATGGCTAACGCATCGCCTGGGTATTTCTCCTCGCCGATGCGGGCGCTCGTTTAGCAGTCGGCGATTCTACCTGAATGAACGTCGTCTGAAGAGCTTTGAGAGAGAGGAGAAGTCTCAGGAGCTGAATCGCCCTTGATTTCCTAGGCACATTTGAATGACTGCTTGTGGCCGATTCTGTTGGAGAAGTCGACTTTCAACGTTGCGTTACCTATGTATTGAAAAACCGCCCTTCTAAAATCTCATATACGCAACGATCTCGCTTTGGGTTAGGGGTCGAGTACCCCCTGGAAATGCCTCAAAACTACCGGAAGCGACTTTTTCAACAGAGTCAGCCTAAAGCAGCCAGTCGTAGGTGACCGATCTCGACCATTGTGGACTTCGACTAACGCTTGAAACAAAGTCGCAGCCTTCAGGGAAGTCGCGCCCGTAGCGAATTGTTGGGCCCTAATCATTCTTAATGCGGTACCGGTATTGAGTAGCCTCGAGGCTGTCTTCCTCTGGGCACCAAGAATCAAGATGAGTGCTGACTTTACCATCTGACGCATACAAGCCATCCGCACCGTTTTCTAACCTAATCTCAGACACCACCACCAATGCACACTCTTGAGGATTGGCTTTCGCATGAATCACCTCTCCACTCGTAAGAATTATCGAAGCGCCCTCACCGGTCGTCCCCTTAACCTCAATGAAACGCTTCTCGGCATTCAGTGCTGCAAACAGGTCATAGGGCTGCGAAGCCGAAGTATCGATTACAGACCATCCGGCGTCCTCATAGAGCTTACGAGCGATTCCCATAGCATGGAGCTCGACGCACTTACGCTCCTCCGATGACAAACCTAGCCCCTGACCCATGGCTCCAGTCCTAGATCGAGGTGATAGCTGAATATCGGTTCCTTCCAGAAGCGTCCTCACCGTCTCAAAATCCAGCTGCATCATGGACAACTGAGATACCAAGCCGTCGCCGCTAGCAGAACACAACTTGATGGCCTGAACGGGTGGTGGATTACCGAAATGTGCAAAACCTTCAAGATTCGCTGTAAATGACATAACAGGCGCCTCGGTGGTATCTGGCTCGAAGAACTCGATTGCGCAATGACCACACTTCCATTTTGGGGTCTTTGTTTTACGCTCCCTAATGTCGGTTGACTTGCACGAAGGACAGCGCCGGTGGGTCTTTATGGATTGGGCTTCGGCGATTATGCCAATCCGACCAAAGCCAAGAATTTCGTCCTCCTTCCGAAGGATTGCTATATCTCCGGTCTTGATATTTTTGAAGTTCGGAACAAGGCTGTCATATCGGTACTCTTCACCTGTCTTATCTTGGTAACCATCAATACCTTTCGAAACTCTTGTCTGATCGGACTTCTCGAGCAGAAGCCAACATCTTTGAGTTCCACTCATTCTAAACCACCTGTTCTAAGTCCCTACGTATAGAATAAGAGGCGAACGCAAGCTTAGCTTGCGGGCGTCCCGAATTAGCGAAGCGAGCGATCTGAACACTTGTTAGGCTCGGCGCACCATGCAAGTGTCGATAGGATATCCTGCTCTTCTTATGCTCCATGTTTGCGTACCCCACTCAAAACCACACCCTCGATCGTGAGCTTTTTTAATCGCCTCAAGGGTTCCTTTACTTATGCCCCACCCATGTTGCTTTTTATATTTTTCACCCACCAAATCTCACCAAAATATAATGAGCAGCTATTTGCTGCAATAAACTTTTATGCCACACGTGAAAGTCAAACCTTCACTCCGAAATTTTCATTTCTTCATCTATCCGCGTCATACACTTCTCCTTCTGTAAAGTCTAACTACAAATAGGAATTACGTAGCACAAGTAGCGTAATACTTTCCGCCGTTTGTGCCTGATAACGCTCCCTGTCCATGATTAACCCTTTGATCCGCTTGAGTGTCGTGTCTGAAAACGCGATATGGGAGGCGAAGAAAAAAAACGATATCATTTGTGCGAAAATACGGAGCCATCAGCATCGTACCCACAGCCTGCTTTTGTCCCAGGCTGTGTGAAAACATTATAGAACACGCGTGATAGTCAGCGCCGGAGCGAAAATTGCGCTCTTATATAAATTTTGGGTCTGCTGACTAACCAAACGCTGGCAGATTTCACGTAGCAGCACAGACTACAAAACGGTGCATGCGTTTCCATACAGTCTGGGCCGAAAGCTGCCACAAGAGTAGCAACTGATCACGTCGTTCAGACCGTGTAAAATGGCTGCTATCAGTTAAGGCGCAATCTGTGACTTTAATATCGCCGCAAGCACATCGGGGAAGCCGCAGATATATAAAAGAGTCCGAGGTCTCGATAAAGCGACATACGCCAGCTCTGGCGTTTCCAGCAAGTCTGGCGTAGCGAGCAGTATGACTACGCTACGCTCCAACCCCTTAAACCGACGTATAGTATCGACTGTAATTGCTTCCTCATCAGGAGAGGTTGCATTGCAAAGCAGCTCCCCCGCTAGACGGCCATTCGAAGCGATTCTATTGGCAATTAGGGGTGATGAGGTAAGTACCGCAATATCACATGGAGGGATGCGCTCAGGCCCTATGAGCTCCCTAATTTTTGCGTCAATTGACTCTAAAGCTGCGGCTAAACTGTTTACCGGTACGGCTTCTACCTCAACCCCTTCGAGATTATTATGTAGGATTTCATGCCCAGCATAATGTCGCATTGCTGCCGTGTGGATCTGGGATGTATTACGTAAGTTACGCGTGAGCCGTATAGGAACAAGCTCTACTCCCTCAGGTGGGCGGCCGCCGCGATCGTATACCCGTTGGTTGCAGTCATAGAAGACTTGGAGGCGGGAACGCTCGCCGGGTCGTAGCAGAGACTCTAGCGCTATCCACCACAGAGGCCTGAAATCTTGAGCCTCATCGACGACAATAGCATCAAAGGCAAATTGTGGATTGGTATCGACAGCTTCCATGACCAGCTCGGGGGCAGTTTCGTCGAAGAAAGAGGCCTGCTCAGACACCTGAAAAGTAATAGCAGCTCGGCTTGCCAATTGCAGGCATATTTCATGAAAGCTGCCCGTTTCGATGTTCCTTATACCATGCAGTTTTCGTTTTAATTCAGCCGCAAGAGGTTGGTTGTAGCACACCAAAAGGGTCCGGTAACCCGCATCCGCGAAGCGGCGTGCGGTTTCCAGTGCTAAGATCGTTTTACCTGTTCCTGCTCCGCCGGCAATGCCGACTTTGGGAACATCTTGAATAGCTTCCAAGATATGGAATTGCTGAGGAGTCAATGCCTGCAAAGCATGCTCGTCTTCTGCTAGCTGGTGTCCTAGTGGCATTTTCAGCATGAAGGGGCGGGCTAACAGGTCTTCCAAGGCTGTTAAACCGTCTTGGCCCAAAAGCTCTTCACCGCCTGCTAGGGGATGCCCCGCCCCCATTCGTTCAAGTACCCAAGATCTCAAGTCATGTACGTCTTCGTATGAGCAAACAATCTGACGCGGCGCTTCTGCACTTAAACCTGTCTGGGGCACTGCGCAGTCAGGCAACATGATTCCATGGTGCGCGCGTATTCGGCGTGAGCGCCATATGGTTGAGTTGCGGAGCTGCAGAAGGATATTGTGTTTGGCACTCCGAGCTTGTGCGACAGGATCTTTGATGCCGTGTACGAATCCATGCCTGTCACGACTTGTCCAATTGTTAGACGCGGGATCATATGCAATCGCTCCGCCCTTAACTTCAAGCGCTAGGATACCTAGATCAGAATGGGCAACCAGGAAGTCGCATTCTCCATCCCGTTCGGCCCCAGCAGGCGTTAGTCCAAGCCATGGACGACTGTAGAACACCGTGAACGGAGCGCCCAATGCATCTTTTAGAGCGTTGTAAATCCTGACTTCTGCCGCTCGCAGGGGGTTTTCAAGAACTTCACGTGGTAGAGACCTAGGCCACATAGTCGCCATCTTATTTTTTTCTCCCGGGAAGTAGATCTGAGAAGTATCCCGTCTGGGAGGTGCCTGCCGGACCAACTAGCAAGGCGCGATCGAGAAATCGGTTAAAGTGCTCGCATGATGTTTCCGGCGCCAGCACACAGGCGTGACATGCGGCAAGGAGGAAACTACCCGGACGTGCGAACACATCTTCAATGCATAACGGGTCAGATGAGCACCACTCCATCGCTGCAATAGCTGCCTCCACAGTCCTGACAATCCGTGCTGCATCCGCCTGCCGTTGTAAACCACCCAGAGTGCCATCTGCATCGGAGGTGGCAGTGAATATCAGCAGGCCGGCCATCGGGAGATCGCCAGTCGATGCATAAATCCGCTCCCGGAGAGAGGCGCTTGAGTACCCGCATTCGAGAGTTAACTGTCGCATCAGCGCATGCGCAAAGGTGTGAATGAGTAAAAAACGCAGAGTGATGGACTCAGGTAACTCAGAGTCATCGCCATACCGCTCACGCCATTCATGCTTCCACGCTAGATCCAATTTTTCCGCTCGGTCTTGAGCCCATTTCTGTTCTACTTCCCATTTGGCGAGGTGCTCTAAATTGAACTCGAGGAAAACCCCTTCGCCTCGAACTTCAATTGCGGGCAACCACGTCATTGGCTGGAGTGAGAGTGCTGCTAAATCGCGGTTCTCGTCTCCCGGTGGAACTATGCGTGTAAAGCCTTTTAAAGCACGAACCTCTCTTAATCGCACTGCTTTTACAATTCGGCTAAACCACGGCGCTAGATCTGTAGGAACAGTAACATTTCTAACTTCAAACTCTCTATCCGTATCGCTATCTGTGTTTTGGCCGGAGGTTAACTGCCGATATTCCTCCTGCTTTAGATCGGTTACTGGCTGAGTATATTGGTGAAGGCGGTAGTCGATCTGCGCGACAAGCTGCTCTGGTGTTACGTGTAACTCCTGAAGCGCCGGAGCTAAGACGTTTTCAGCAAGCATTCTAACAAAACTGACCCTTTGCCCTGATTCAACGGTAACGATGGCATCCCAATAAATGCCGATCACCTCCTGAAGTCGGTCGGACCACGGTGGGATACTTAGGGCTGATTCGATAACGGGAAAATAAAGGTTTGATGCCCCCCGCTGAACTGCTTGGGGATGGTGACTGCAATTTTGGTCTGGTCCTGCGAGCCATGGACGCTTCCCTGAACAGGTCGAAAACCTCTCCCAAGTTTGATTTGAGAAAATCCCATCCATTGACCTCCGCGCATTGCATTTGGGGCAGCTAAGAATCAGTCCAGCATGACCTGGCCGCTCAGATTCCAAGTGAAGGAAACCGCTACGTCCTGTGCATTCTTCTTCATGGCTAACCCACCAGTGCCAGGGAAAGTCGTCAAGGTGCCCATTTGGGCATGCCATCACAAATCGAACTGGTACAACGTACGTGCGTCCCGCTTCACCTTTTCCGGAGAGGCAAGAGCAGTATCTGAATGCCTTTCCTGGCTCATACCCCCATTTCTTTTGTGGAGCAATACGATTACATCTAGGACATTGGAGCCATCCTGGGAACCTGGTGGCTACCAAAGAACGTTTATCTCCATCACCTTTCCTAGCTCTTGCTGGATCAGTTACCGGCGGCAGACGGAAGCCATGTACTCCGAGCCTCCGCTGGAGTCGGGGTTCATGAATACATTGTTCGTTTCTGAGACCTGCAGGGGGAAATGATCGGTCCCACTCCTCCAGTCCGGCCGCGACTGCGGAAATCGTTGCCTGGTCTGCTCTGAAATCAATAATAGCGCCAGGACCAAAGGTAGCTACTACCGCACTACGGCGAAGTTCTCCTAATTCATTGCTCATTTACCTGATTCCCCCTCGGCACGTAATCTCTCCGCTAGCCTGAACGGCGTACCGGTTTCAACACTGCGCATATTGTTCATTGTCGGCCAGGCTTCGCCTGGGCTGCGACCCAGAGCTTTTTCGGTCGCCGCGCGCTCAGCACTTTGGAGTAGCGAATCCCGTGGTTTGTATTCATGCCAGTAATTGCTTGCGTTGCGTGCAGCCCAGTTATCTAGGCGTTCTAGCAACTCTCCCTCAACTGCAGTTTCATCAGGGTCTATGCGAGCCGCCCGCGCAGTGATCTGAGATATCAACGCACGGGCAGCAGCTTCCGCGTTGCCATCAAGAACTGGCTGTTCCAGCATTCCTGGTACGAGATGACGGACCGCAGCAACCAGGACCGCATGCAGAGCCCGATCCCGCGCACGCGATGCAAAAGGGGTTACGCTAGTCGCCTCAACGTCGCGATAAAGCGTTGAATGCCAAGTACGGAATGTCTCGAAATGCGATCGGTCCCGAGCCTTTGCACTGTTTAGCACCGATACGACCAAACCGGCAACGTCACCGCGACCTACCCGGCTTGTGGCCTGGATGTATTCGGCAATACCTTTAGGCTGGCCATACACAAGCATTAAGCCAAGACGGGGAATGTCCACTCCGACTGATAGCATGTTCGTCGCTAGCACTGCATCTAGAGCACCTTGCTTACTAGCATGAACAGCAAGCAAGTCCAGCATATTGCGGACTTCGTCCTGAGACCGTCGAGAAGTTAACTCTTCGATATTTTCGCAAGATCTTTGCTTTTCCCCTCTCAAATCTGAAAGAGTCTTCAAACTGTCATTAACGTCATCCTGCATTAGGACGAGAGAGCCTCCAAGCTCGCGGAGTGAGTTGAAGTAAGCGACTAACGTCCAGTAAGGGTCTGCTTCTTTCGAGCTATCGAAGCCTCCTTTCCCGGACTGCAATAGCGACGCAGATGCTGCTTGGAGTGTGTACTTGGCGGATCGACCTGCTGAGGCAATACCGACATATCGACGCCCTGCTGCTTGATGATTGGTTACGGCGAAACCAGAGTCATCATGGTCAATGGCTGGGGGAGGAAACTGGCAAATGCATCGATCGAAAAGAGCAAGTACTTGGTCTGCAGCTCGCCGAATAGTAGCTGTTGAACCTATGACTTTAGGTTTCGCACCTTGGGACGATAGCATGAGGTCGAAGGCAGCTTCATAGAGACCAGTCACAGTCCCGAGAGGCCCCGAAATTAAATGAAGCTCATCCTGGATGATCAAATCTGGCACGTGGCCGTTATCCAATCCGAATAACCGATTTATCGCCGGCTTGCGGACTATCTGCGCAAACTTATCTACGGTGCCGATAAGCAAAGTTGGGCGCACTTCGTATATATCTTCGTCTACTGTCCAGATCGGTAAGGGTAAACCACCAGCGTGTAGTTGGCAGGTGTTATTGACGCAGTGAACGAGCACGGGAGCGTCATTAGAAGTCTGGGTCCATGTGAGACGCTCTCCACACGCAGGGCAAGCTTGCAGCTGTTTTGGAGAAGCTCCGCTCTCTCCCTTGAGGGATGCATATGACCCCTTGCGCATATTGGGCGACGCGTCTCCACCCACCCAGAGGCCGATCGAGAATGGAGTTTGACCAAGTCCAGAGGAGTTACGGCGGATAGTTTCGCACGCCATAATAAGTGCTGAGGCACGAATGAATTGCTGGGTAGTAAGCAATCGTAGGGTGTAGCGCATAACTGCGGCCACTCCTGCCCCCTCGTCCCCCCTAGCAAGACGCCGATAAAAGGCTGTCAATGCGATCAGACCTAGATACGCTTCAGTTTTCCCGCCGCCAGTAGGAAACCACAGCAGATCCATGATTTCTCGTGCGGGGTGATCTGAATACACTGCTGACTCAGCTGAAAGAAGAAGGAAACCAAGCTGGAATGGGCGCCACCGCAAAGTGCCTCGAGCAGATTTTTCCTTGTCCCAACTGTACTGGATGATCATTGCGCTATTGGCGAGCTGGAAAGCGCGGGTCAGCGTAGGGTCACTCCCGACTTTTCTTGCACCGGCCTCCATTCGGTCGGCAACTTCGTAGCACCTTCTGATATTCGCCTCAGCCGCCGCCTTAAGATTTGAGGATAACTCTATTAGTTTTTCCTCTTGCAGTTGAATCCAGTTTCTATAGGACTGCGAGACGCCGATAAGTGCAGTTGCGAGCTTGTCAGGTGCGGCAGAAGCAAGCCAAGAAGCTTCGAACGTCTCGCTTTTACTAGCTAAGTCGAGGAAAACTTGGTGGCCGCCGGCGTCCACGGCTGGAACAATCACAGAAGGCAACCAGGTAGTGTTTACAGATATGGCTGCGCCTTCTGCATCCTCTTCCCAGTCAGCAGCACAGGTATGACCTGCTGCAAACTCGTGCGCTTCACGGTAAAGCAACGCGGCAGCCTCGTCGTCCGAATCTACACTCGGCCTGCGCGACGGCTTGGGAACAAGCTGTGTGCCGTATGCAGGGACAACCCTTAAGCTTGTTTGAAAAAGTGTTGCGGCTTCCGATTCATCTCTGCCCTGCTCGGGCGTTGCTCCGTTAACCAAAGTTAAAGTGGTTAGCCATTTTTCTCCAATGTTAAGGACTCGAATATTCAGTGCAACACCCGCAGGAACTCCGACCTTGTTGAGCGCTTGCTTGGGTCTCGCTGTTGTAAGCTCGAGATGATCAATCTCAATTGCGATTGCTCTGCGACGCCAGGTTTTGGGGCCTTTTGCGCCGGGGAGCTCTTCTGGCGAATAAAGTCCAAACTCAATGAACACTGATACTACGGGTGCGCCATCATTGCAGCTCACCGCAAACGATAGCCCAGCTGTTGATGGTCGCCGTAAAGACGATGCTGCCACGGCTTCATCAGCAGGAGTGCCTTCGTCATGTACAGACTCTCCTTCAGTGGCCAAACTGTTGTCATCATCCGGATCCGGAGCGCTATTCTGTGGCCAAAGTATGCCCGTTGCGTATATATCGGAAGGGCGGGCATTGACGCATTCATCTGATTCTCGCGGGCCGACCAAGTCAGTAGCTAAGCGTGATAGCACATGGTCTCGCGGGTAGGTTTGTGCTCGAGTCATTTTTTCTTCCAGAACCGGATCTTGGTATAGGCGATGACCATAGGTGCAAGCATAAATCCACTGGTTGCCCACGGCTCGTGCAAGCGAGTTGCCTCCTGGTCGTCAGGTGCTAGTACCAGAGTTCGAGCACCTATCAGGCGCAAGTGATTTATTTGCGTCGATGGGTAGAGGTCTTCACTGGATTTGATAACTGTAGCTAACGACCAGAGATCGTTTCGAACTGCTGGAGATAGGATTGCTAAGGGGGCTTCATCTTCGACAGCAATTGCATAAAGATTCTTTGTTGCCATTGAGCGAGAGGCACGTCCCATTTTGGGAGCAGCTACAAGCTCCAAACAGCGCTGCTGAGCCCAGGCCGCCCCGATTTCGTCAAAGTGCTCAAAGCCTGTTAGACCAGTGGCCCAAATATCGCCCTCCCGTCCTATCTCGGTCATTAGCGCCTGCTCTGTGCATCTTGGCAAAAAACTGTACGTACGTTTGCTTTCAGGTAGATTTGCAGAGGAGAGCTTGAAGCCGCTGCCAGTGCGCAGCTGAGTTCGGGCTCGGGTAGCCCCAACAAACGCAATGCGCATTTCTTCATCCGTATTGCCACGGGCATCGCTTTTGGGTAACAACAGCAGAACTGTTTCGGCTTCCCTGCCCTTGCTCCCGTGAATTGTTCCGAGCACCGGCCCCGCGGAGCCGAAGTCCTGAAAACAAAGAGTCGATGGAGGCTGGCGGCGGCCAAGCTTTCGCCGGAGAGTTCGCATATCAATAGTTTGACCAGGTAAGCCTGCAAGCTCGGCGAGCTTTACCCATGCATCAGTCATATTACCGCTACCCGGAAGCACATCGGCGACTCGCGCGCTCCACAGAGCCCCGAAATCTTCTCGTCCTAATCGAGACTCTTTGAAATCGAAGAAGCATGCAGCAATCCACGGCGGTAGGCAGCTAGGCATACCGCCAAGGCGCAATCGGTGCGGTACATCTTTTAGCTGTGCTGATGCCATTAGCGCTTCTGCGCGGCGTCGGAACAGCACGAGGGAAGCTGCCGGGAGTGAAGTGATGTCGAGGGTCGGTGCTTTTAGGTCTGGTTCTCCGGTTATGCGCTCAATAGCCGCTCGCACGTCCGCGCTACGCTGGGTAGGACTGCCTGTAGGTGTCAGCACCATGCCACGCACTGTAGTAAAAATCTMTCGTAACTCAGGAGAAGAAGTGCGATGGACTTCCGTTAACGACATGAGCTTAAAGCCAGGGAGGCTACGTAGGCGTTGAAGGAGGGATGAATCCTCCAATGTTGTGCCCAAAGTAGCTTGCTTTGTATCTTCAGCGAACCCATAGATGGATTGAGCCTCATCAGCAAAGACTGTAACTCCACAATCTGGTGCTAGCTTGCGAACGAGTCCCACGACGAAAGCGGCTCTAACACCGATAATATCCTGTGCTTCGTCGATGATCACATGTTCTGCTCTCTCAAGATATTCGGCGGCATCTGAATCTTCGGTAATCAGCCGAAGAGCCGCTGCTACGCCCTCTTCGTAGTCACCTTTAAGAGAAGCTGACTCATCAAAACCTGATCGTAGGGACCAAGCATAAGCGTCKAGAGTTGCGACCTTAATACCAGCAGCTTCAGCCGGATCTGAGAGATAGCCTTTTATTCGTTGGCGAATTTCAAAAACAGCAGTTTGAGTGAAGCTAACTATTAAACAATTAACCGCCTCGATTCGCCCCTGCTCTATGAGTGAGGCAAGCCTGGCGCACGCAACGGCGGTTTTTCCTGTTCCTGGTCCCGCATCGACAATCAACCTCGCAGTGCCAGAAGCGGAGATAACTGCATGCTGCGAAGGATCCCAACCTACGGTCAGAGTTGGGGCTGGTTCGAGCGCGGCTGCGGTGATCCGAGGTGGGGGTGGAAAAGTCTCACAAACTTCTACTGCACTATTACAAACCTGTGGTGAAGGAGGAGGAAACCCGTCGAGGTAAACAATGCCTTCATGAATAGGCCAAAGTTTCTTGTTATAAGTGATTGCCGGTTTGCCATCCAGAGAGCGCAGGGGGCGGAGTATCTGATCGATGACGATGTTGTCACGAACTAGCGACACCAGAATGTCTGTCACGAGATGCACCCTCGGTCTAGAGGCGGCTCGGTGAGCTTTTCTGCTTCACGAGCAGGAAGGCTCAGCGTTGCAAATCGCCATGTTCGAATAGTGCGCAAGGCTGCATGGCGATGCATCAGTCGCCAGTCCAGCTTGTTGGTGATCGACAAGCCCAAAACGTACGTCCATTCCATGTAATACCCCATGCTCCAGATATGGATATTGCCTGAAGATGAAGGCCCTGTGCTAGCATCGTGACGAAGAGTTTGTATTGTTGCCTACAAGGGGCGGCTAGGCGCCGCACGCCAGATTATGTTCGCTCCGGTGACGTAGCCATTTTTGACTCCCCTAATATAGGGCGTGCCAGTACTGCCAAATGCAGTCAAACAGTCCTTGAGATGGTTTGGTACGGCCAAGGGTCGCATTAGAAATAGCATTACCTGCCCCCCGCACAGATCCGTACGTGCGCAGCTACCGCATACGGCTCCTGCATCAAAGGCGTGATACGAGTTAGCTACGTGCACGGCGAACCTTTTTATTGCGCAGAAAACGCTTTACGCATCCCTACGTTACGCCACCAAAACTCCTACAGCACTTCCAGTTCCTTCCGCATTGATGCCCATTCAAAACACCTCTAAGCTCCATTACAGGTGCCTAAGAAACACCCAACGTAGAAGCTGACTTCCTCACACAGAACCGCGTGTTGTCTCAAAGGCATATGCGTAATCCAGTGTGTGAAAGAGACGGCTTGTTGGGATTTCTTACATCCTCTACGTCGGGTTCTGACCCTTTCCAAATTCATACGTAGAGGTAATGGGTATGCCTACACAAAATCCACTCCGCTCTCCCGCAGCTTTGGAGATCGGTCATGTCTGACTCCTTCATTTCAACGGTTTTCACCCGCCATAATCTCCACCTTCACGYCCTCCTTCTGGAAAACCAGCCATGGTTCTGCGCCCGCGATCTGGGTCGGTTGATGGGTGTCTATCTAAACGAACGCATGGTCAGCAAGCTGGACGAAGACCAGCGGCACACGCTGACGATTCGTTACCACGGTCAGCCGGAAAGCAGGCTTATGCTCAGCGAATCGGGTGTGTATGCGTTGTTGGTGTATCACTACGCACCGGGGCATCGGTTGCTGCGCGAGTGGTTGACGCATCAGGTGGTGCCGGCGCTGCGAGACGCACGGCAATCGAAAAACACAGATCGGCCAATGTTGAGTTTGTTGGATTGGCCAGAGATGTCGTTGAGTTTGTTGCATTGGCAGGATGAAGGCTGGATTCGGTTACGGGATATGCCTTATTTGCTGCTCAACCGTACGCGGCGGCGGGTGCCGGTGGTTAGGCCTTGGTGGCGGAAGGTGATGGATTGGTTTCAGTGGTCCAAAGCTTCGGCGAGTTAGCGCGACGGAGTCTTGCGTAGGACCAATCGAGCGAAAAAAATGGTCTTGCCTGTAGGAAATTTCGTAGACGGCGTAATGGCCACTCAGTATCGTCCGAGGGTTTTCAACCCTCGGCGATTGTATGGACACTGGAAAAAAGAACAGCGACTGGAGCGACTTAGAGATTAAGGCTGCGGTCGATGCCTATTTGAAGATGCTGGCACTTGAGCAAAGTGGCCAGAAATTCAACAAAGCTCAGGAAAATCGCCTGCTACGCCAGGGTGTCTTATCGGAACGCACCGAAGGTTCCGTTGAATTTCGGATGCTGAACATTTCAACAGTATTGTTACGAATGGGAAGGGAGCGTATCAAAGGATACAAACCAGCCCCACATGTCGGCTCAAATGTTGAGAGCTCCATTCGTGCGGCACTGGCCGAGAGAAGCATTTTGGCCGCTGACGACTTTGCCCCCACAGCCGATGAGGAAACACTAGAGCGACGAGCCTCCCTACTTCAGAAGCAACCGTTTAATGGTCAGCCAAACGGGATTTTGAAACCGAAGCAAGGACTCACCACCTGCACGTCTTATGTACGTGATCCAGAGGTGAGAGCCTGGGTTCGGAATGAGGCTAACGGCATCTGTGAAGGCTGCGGCCAACCTGCTCCGTTTGAGAAAAACGGACTGCCGTTTCTCGAGGTGCATCACGTTAAGCATTTGGCGCAGAAGGGTTCAGATCGTATTAGTAATGCGGTCGCTCTGTGCTCGAATTGTCATCAACGTTGTCACCATTCGAGCGACAAGGACGAATTCACGCTGTCGCTTTACAAGAAGGTGGCGCGCCTGATTACCGAATAACGAGGCGAAGCAAAACCTTCGTCGAGACGACCCGACGACGAGATCCCGACCTGCAAAGGGTGATCAAAATTCATATGCTGAATTACCAAATAGGTAACCAGAGTGGATGTCGTAGACCAAGCGACGCGATCAAGAATGATGGCAGCCGTTCGGAGTATAAATACCCGTCCTGAGCTCATTGTCAGGAGGTTCCTACACGCTCATGGATATCGATTTCGGATACATCAGAAAAACCTACCTGGAAAACCGGACATTGTATTGGCCAAATTTCGGGTCTGTATCTTTGTCCATGGATGCTTTTGGCATCACCACCCAGAGTGTCGATACGCTACGAGCCCAAAGACCAGATGTGAATTCTGGAATGAAAAGTTTTCACGTAACGTAGCTAGGGATATTGAAAACGTTGAGGCGTTGAAGGTTCTGGGCTGGCGAGTTCTGATCATTTGGGAATGCCAGCTCAAAAAGGGCCAAGACACGCTTGATCAACTGCTTCAACAGCTACGCTAAAAGCCATGCGATGCTGTATCCGTCGTGATCAACCGGCACTCAATCATCGGTGGATGATCCGTTCAATCAGCGTCAATCCTGGTGGTGGAAGGCGTTACGGGTGCTGCGAGGGTTTTGATTGTTCGTAGCTGAAATGAAGAAATCCGCGGCCTGAAGTTCAGGTGGCGGATTTTGTTTATGTGGCATGTTTACCGACGCCATCGCGAGCAGGCTCGCTCCCACAGGGGAACTGCGGCGGGTTTGGAAATCTCAGTGTTCCGCCCCCTCACAATCGCGCCGCAACCACCCGCCCCGATACTGAGGAATAATTCTGTCAGCGCCTCATAGGCCGTCTTCAATTCCATCGTTGATGTCCTTGGGCGTTTTGTCAAAATCCGCAGATATCCGGATTTGCCCTTTCAACCGCCCAGGCTTGCGCATCCGAGGGGTATCGACATGGGGCAACAGATCCAGATAAGGCTTGCCGGCCTTGGTGATCACAACTTGGTCGCCATGCCATGCGCACTCAGCAAGTTGGGAGAGCTGGGATTTTGCTTCGTGCATGTTTACTTGTACCAGTTCATTCATGTGGCACCTCCATAGCGTTAGCCAAGCTAGCCCAAGTCGTAGATTTTCGATAGGCAAGGTGTTGAGCTGAACATCTGTCAAAAAATGACTTCTCAAGTTGCGCGACCTCATTCACCTGCTGAGGTTGTCGTTGGCTGGGAGATCGCCATCGCGAGCAGGCTCGCTCCCACAGGGGATTGGCGGTGGGTTTAGGAGTTTCGGTGTTGTTAGGGCCGCAGTATTATCCTGCGGCCCTTTTCTTTGGCTGTGACTGCAACTACGAGATCATTTCCCCAACCCACTAATCTTCCACGGGCACACCGCTTCCCTCACCCCGCTCGGCCCGACGATCTCCGGTGTCTGCCCCAGCGACCTCGCGCTCAGCACTTTGCCTACCTGCTCTATCAACTTATCAAACCCCAACGTCACATTTTCCTGGTGCAGTTTGCGCAGTTGCTCGACCACGGCGTAGGTGAAGGCGCCGTAGCTGGTGGAGCCCACCTCATACTCGTTGGCTTTTTCGTTTTCTCGGGCGGCGTAGAGCATCAGGGGCATGTAGGGGCCGTGGTGGCCGTAGAGTTTGCCTTGGCGCTGTAGTTGGGCCTTTTTCTCGGGGCGTAGGCCGGTGGCGGCGCCTTGGGTGCTGCGGGTGCGGGTGAGTCCGCGGGAAGTGTGGTCGTGTTCGCTGAAGTCGCGGCCGTCGCTGTCGGCGGCGTACACCCGGCGGTCCCAGTCGCCGGCGTAGGGGTCCCAGCGCAGCATGCGGTGGCGGATGTCGCTGGGTGGGGTGATGCCGCGCACGCGGCCGTTGCCGCGGGTCATGCCGCCGGCGTAGCAGCAGTCGAACATGACGGTCAGTTTGGCGCCGTGGCCGTTCGGGTCAAATGGCAGGTGGCTGTAGAACTGGCGGAACAGTTTGTCGGTGAAGTGGGTGTTTTCGTCGTCCCAGTCGAAGTCGTAGAGCACCAGAGTTTCGTCCATGCGGTCGGCTTCGCCGCTGCTGCTGTAGGCCGGCAGTTGGGTGCCGTGGCCGGAATAGAACAGCACGCGCTCGTCGCCGGCGCGGGCGCCTTCCACCAGCCATTCGAGGCGCTCGACGAAGTTCGCCCGCGTCGCTCGGGCGTCGTGCAGCAACCGAATGTCGCCGGCGTCGTAGCCGCTTTCCTGGAGCATGCGGCTGATCAGGTAGGTGTCGTTGATGCAGCCGTCGAGGCGTGCGCCCGGTTCGGGGTAATCGTTGATGCCGACCACCAGGGCGCGGCGTTTGCGTTGGCCGCTGCGGGACAGGAACGCCGGCACTTCCAGAGCGCTTGCCGCCACCACGTCGCGGGCCAGTTGTGGCCAGAGGCCGGTCTGGCTGGTGGCTGATGACAAGTAGGCTTGCGCTGCGTGATTGAGGTCGAGCAGGTCATCACGCAGCGGCACGCTGAACTCGGTTTGCAGGTCGACCCGCGCCGAGTCTGGCGAGGTGATCGGCCGGGTCAGTAAGCCGTCGTTGGGGTTGTAGAGGTGGAACCAACGGCGAATGCCTCGACCGTTTTCACTCAGGCGCATGACCCGTCCGCCCCACACTTCGCGCATCACCAATGGCAGTGCGATGGGCGAGCCGAAGCTGACGAATACCCGGCCATCGACGAGTTTCAGCGCCGAACCTTTCTTGGCCACCGAACGGCGCAAGGCGTCGTAACCGATCAGGCTGCCCAGCCCTTGGGCGAAGATGATCTGCGGGTTGAACGCGTCGATTTTGTCCAGCAGATGTTGGGTCAGTGCGGTGCGCAATTCGGCGTCTTCGATCCATTGCACGATGGCGCCGACGGTGGTGCGCAGCATCTGATTGACCGGCAGGCCCCAACTGCCGAAATCCTCGTCGGCCTTGCCCCTGGCGTCGTCCCGCAACATGGCCAGGCCGCGGGTGATCTGGGCGAAGTCCGGTCCATCCTTGAGTTGATCATCGAAGGGCAGAAAGTCGATGTCCTGGTCGTCGATGACGCGACCGTTCTGCGCCAGTTGGTTGCGGATCAGCGTGCGCCATTGTTCCTGCCAGTTCGCGTCGGTACTGCCCTGCCCATTGGCGGGCGGCGTGAATCCCACACCCGGCAGGCACAGGACTCGCAGTTGCGCGGGCACAACAGCCGGCACCGCCCCTGCTTGCAAGGTTTTGACGGCAGGCGCACCAACGGCAGCCACCGTTTGACCGTGGGCGGTGGCCATCAAATCCTGCAGGCGCCGCAGTTTCGCTTCCAGGCTGTCGGCACTGGGCGCGGCGGACGTCAGGGCGGCCTGGCCGGGCTCAGCCAGTGCACGGGTGCGGCTGTCGAGGAAACTGCTGACACCTTGGGCGCTGTTTTTCCAGATCTGCTCCGGATCAAGACCATCGAGGTAACCGGTGGCGCTGTCCACCACCTGACGGCTTTGGGTCGCCAGTTGGGACTCGATCAAGGGCAGCCCGGCGCGGCTTGGCACGGCGGTGGCGGCCAGTTTCGGCGCCGGAGCAAGGTTTGCGGCAGTGCGCCAGATCGGCGCGTTGCCGAAGTGCTGGGCCGCGACCACCCTTGCACCTAGTGCACTGCGCGGCAGTTGGAAATGATCGCAGAGAAAGGCCAGCAAACTGGTGTGATCGTAATGTTGCGCCTGGAGGTTGTCGGTCCACGGAATCAGGCCGGGATTGAGCCACGGCGAAGCGAGGATCGCCGGTACGCGGATGCCCAGCCGGGTGAAGGGATTGGGCCATTCGACATCGACCGTTGACCCCGTCGCCACGCAAGTCGGTGGCACCACATGGTCATGGAAGCCGCCGTGCTCGTCGTACAGCAGCACGAACAAGGTTTTGCTCCAGAGGTCAGTGTTGGCCGACAAGGCGTTGAACACCTCGCCGACAAACTGATCGCCAAAGCGCAGGTCTTCCGGTGGATGGTGCGATACGTTGGGCCCGAGTTTACCGTTGAGCAAGCCATAGCTCGGCTCGATCCACGACAGTTCAGGAAGCTTGTTACCAGCGACATCCGACTTGAAGTCGTCGATGCTCATGTGTTGCAAGCCACCTTTGACCAGCGCCGCCAGCGGGATGGCACCGTCGGAATAAATGCGCACGTCGTGGCCCTTGTCGCGCAGCAGCGAAAAAATGCTGTCGCCGCCAAATTGCGCGATCAGGCTTTTGATCCCCGCCAGCACGGTGCCCGTGGACGGCATCAGCAAGTGGCCGTTGCAACTGCCGAGCATGGCGAAAAAACGGTTCGGCCAGGTCGGGCCCGGAACCGAGGCGAACCAGCGGTCGCACACGGTGAAATTGCGCGCCAGCCCCTGGATCGCCGGCAGCGGATCGGCGGCAGGCGTGGCGCCAAACGGGATGTAGTTCATCGCCCGCTGGGCCATGGATTGCGAGTAAGTTTTGTACACCTTCAGATTGTTGCGGGCCTTGTCGTAGGCGTCCTGCGCAAAGCCATCGAGCTTGGGTGCAGTCAGGCTGGTCTTGAGTGACACATCCAGTTGCTTCACCACATCGACGAACTCATGGCCCAGGTCGAAACCTTCGCTGTCCTTGGCCGGTAGCGCCGGTGGCAAAGGCGCGGGCGGCGCCCACAGGGCAAAGTAGTCAGGTGTTTCCGCCGTTTGAGTGATCACCGCCGTGTTGCCACTGGCATCCTTCAGCGGGTTGGTGCTGGGCGCTTTACGGTTGATGCCGTCGCACGCACGGTTGATGCTGGTGTAATCCCCCAGCAGATGATCGAACGAGCGGTTTTCCATCATCAGCACAACGACGTGCTTAATCTCGTCGGGCCAGTTGTTCGCCATGCTGCTCTCCCTGAGTTGATGTGCCCGCTCGCGCTCAGGGCTTGGGCTGTGGGACTGTTTTGCTGCCCGTCAGGCGAATCATCTGGCTCAACATCTTGAACCAGAAGTCGCCGCCCAACGAGGCAGCCAACGCCGCCGTCATGACCCCAAGTAACCAGTAGCCGAACCAGGCGATTTTGTTTGTCTGATCGTGGTGTAAAAAAGCCGGCGGGTTGTTCCAGCCGATAGCGCCCTGAGGCAGCGCCTGCAAACTGCTCAATGCCGAATCGAACTGGCATTGGGCCTTGTCGTCTCGATTCGCACAGAGCTGATCGAACGTAGCGGATGGGTTGTTTGTCACCAGATTGTTGGCCATCTGCATGCCGGCCGCGCGCAACGTGTCATTGCGCACCATGCCTTGCATGAGGTCGAACGCGTTGACGTTGAGCACCAGGCAAATCACCAGCGAGCAGGCCAGCGAGACGACTTTGGCATTACGCCGCATCCAGCCTTCGGCGCGGTCCATGACCGCATTGATCCAGTGCTCCAGTCGGGTCTTGAACGCGCACAGCAGCTCCTGGGCCGTGGTGACTTTGGCCTGGGCCGCCGCAAGCATCGTCGACAGTGCACGGCGCAAGTGCTCGGACGGAACCTGCGCAATGCCCTTGGTCAGGGCTGCATTGAGTTCGTCGAGGGGAATATCGAGGGTCGTGGTGTCGTCTTTGTGCAGCAGTAGCGTGATCACCACCTGCGCCAGCATCGCCGGGTCCAGGTAACTGGGGCGATTGCCCGGCGGCGCCATGGACTGGATCATCGGGTGATCGAGCACCTGCTGGAAGAACGCCAGGTCGCTGTCGTTCAGCCCCTTCAATTTGCCGGTGAACAACAGCTTCAGGGCGTTATAAAGGTACTTCGCCCGGACCTTCTGGAAGAACGATTGAATGATTTCAGTGAGGGTGGTGACGAAAATACCCAGCAGCGTGAACAGCGCCAACATCCCGAGAATCGCGTCCAGAACGACCGACCCAAACATCCTTACCTCCTTGTAGAT
This sequence comes from Pseudomonas sp. 05N432, assembly GCF_056396945.1. Taxonomy (NCBI): domain Bacteria; kingdom Pseudomonadati; phylum Pseudomonadota; class Gammaproteobacteria; order Pseudomonadales; family Pseudomonadaceae; genus Pseudomonas; species Pseudomonas sp. 05N432. The sequence goes on from NZ_JBFTMM010000019.1 coordinate 57,632, forward strand.
GTGGCAAAAAGTCAGCTCGAATCAAGACCTCAGGATGAGGAAAGGAGCAATGCAACCCACCTCACAACGCTAGTCAGGCTATGGGGTCTTGTCCAATTGCAGAGGGCGTTGATGCGACAAACGTGAATCAACAGGTGCGCCATCACGCGCCACCCGCTATTAATACGCCACCTACCCCTCAAGGACCCGAGCGCGCATGAAATTCGACACCGCCTACTGCATCAGCCTCGACGACAAGCTGTCGATCTATGACGTGCGCGATCTGAACTTCGACGAGACCATGGACTTCGACTCGGCCAAGGAGCGCTTTCAGTGCCCCAACGACGACTGTCGCACGGCGTTCGACGAGGCGAATGGGCTGGGGACGTTCAACGCGAAAAACGTCAATTACATCCGCACGCCGCACTTCAAGAACCTGCCCGGCACCCGGCATATCGAAGGCTGCCCTTATGTCAGCCTCAGAGCGCCGGCATCAGAAGGTGCAGAAACGGACGACGGACCGGAGGAGCACTTTCCGTCAGAGCTTCTGCTGACCCGGCGTCAGTATGTGCGCAAGCCGTCCACCCCAATGCCGGATGTCGATGCGCCTCGGGAACAGCCGAAACCTTCTGCCACGACCAGCGCTACCGAGCACCCGACGCGCGAGTCGGCACCGGACACAACCTACGTCTTCGCTCATCCGGTGGAGTGCTTCGTATCGAATTTCGATAACAAGGACCTGCTCAAACGTATGCCGCTGAAGATTGGCGAGCACACGGCTTCTTACAGCGCGTTCTTCAAAAAAATCGAATACCTGCAGGACAACAAAGGGCTGATTTACTGGGGCAAGATCAAGGCCATCAAGGACTACAACACCAGTTTCCGCATCGATTTCGAGAAGAAGGTCTGGCTCGACAAGAAGCCCTACTCGGTGAACGTCTACCTGAGCAAAAAACTGATCGAGAACTACCGCAAGCGCAAAGCCTTCCTCGAGGAAATCAAAGGCGCCATCGGTAGTGAGCGGGAGCTTTATTGCTTCTTCTATGGCGTGACCCCGGAGTTGAAGCAGGTGCCGAGCAAGAAAAACCCCGAGCAGACGTTCGGGGTGTTCAGTGGTGATATCGAGAATCTGGATCACTTTATTATTAGGGAGGTTCCGGGGTTGGAGGCGACGTAGAACCAATCAAAAAATTGAGTTTGATCCGGGTCGAAAACAACTGTACAAAAACACAGTACCCATTGAATAACCCATTTCGAACCCGGAGAAAACCATGGCCTCTCTTGCGATGAAAATCACCCTGGAACGTATCGCCCTTTTCCAATTCACCCCCGCACACAGCGTACAAGCCCGTGCGATGCTGGGCTGGTCGCTGGAGGAGTTTTCCAGGGAATCCGGGGTTACCGTTGAAGCTATCCGCCGGTTTGAAGCGGGCGGTGAAGTGCTCGACGTCACCCGTCTGGCCCTCGCCTACCGGTTTGAAGCCGAAGGCCTGGTGTTCTTCCCAGGCTTTGCACCGGGCCGAGGCATGAGCGTCAGAGGCTCTACGCCAGACCCGGTGGGACGGGCGGATTACGCGATGATTGAGTGATATCCAATCATTCGATGGGGTTCCGTTCCCCCATCATTGGCAGAGTCTGCTGTACCAGCATCTGCGCAGAACAATCCGTGGAATAGGCGTACGTCCCTAGCTGTTAACGATCAACTGAACGGTTGTCTCTTCAACTTCCAGCCACCAGGCCTCCCCACGCTGCGGTTGGCCAAGGCTGAACGCTTCGCCCATTTGTGGCGTGGTGATAGAAACACTGCGCTCCCAGGCCAAGGCCAAGATGCGGTCGAAGGGTTCATGCCAGGCGTGCATCGACAAATCGAAGGTGCCGTTGTGAATCGGTAGCAGCCAACGGCCCTTGAGGTCGATGTGGGCTTGCAGGGTTTCTTCTGGTTGCATGTGAATGTGCGGCCAGTCGACGTTGTACGCGCCGGTTTCCATCAGGGTCAGATCAAAGGGGCCGAACTGTTCGCCGATGGCTTTGAAACCGTCGAAGTAACCGGTATCACCACTGAAGAAAATCCGTTTGCCGCCATCGATCATCACCCACGAGGCCCAGAGCGTGCTGTTGCCATCGAACAGCCCGCGACCGGAAAAGTGCTGCGAAGGCGTGGCAATGAAATGAATGCCCTCGATCTGAGTGCCTTCCCACCAATCCAGTTGACGCACTTTGCTCGCATCGACGCCCCATTTGATCAGCGTCTCACCCACGCCCAGCGGCGCAAGAAAGTGCCTGGTTTTGTCCGCCAGCTTGAGAATCGACTGACGATCGAGGTGGTCGTAATGGTCATGGGACAGAATCACCGCTTCGATCGGTGGCAACGCCTCGAGGCTGATCGGTGGTTGATGGAAGCGCTTGGGGCCGGCCCATTGCACCGGTGATGCGCGCTCGGCGAAGACCGGATCGGTCAGCCAGAATTTGTCGCGCAGTTTCAGCAGCACAGTGGAATGCCCCAGGCGGAATACGCTGTGGTTCGGTGCGTCGAGAAGCTGTTCGAGAGTCAGCGCTTGAACCGGAATAACACCAGTCGGTCGCGTGTTATTCGGCTTGTGGAAAATCATGTTCCAGAAAATTCGCAGGGTCTTGCGAAAGCCTTGCCCCGGTACGGTTGCATGATTTTGGTATTGCCCCTGCTCTTGCCGGGACGTTTTCAGTTCAGAGGCGCTATCCGCCTGGTAAGAGAAAGTGGCCATGTTTGAGTGACTCCAGAAAACCGACGAGGTGCGGCATTTCTTTTTCGGACGATAAATGGCCAATGCACGCACGCGTCAGCCGCAAACCCTACTTTTCAACCGTTCAACTACACTGCACAGTGTAGTTTCAAGATTGCAACAAAGCCGTGAGCAAGTAAACTGCCGAGTGTAATTCTTCCTTTTCTCTGCCGAAGCGTATTTATGACAGCTCCACAACGCCTCACCGACCGTAAACGCGAAGCCATTGTTCAGGCGGCGATTGCCGAATTCCGTGCCAACGGCTTCGACATCACCAGCATGGACAAGATTGCCGCCACTGCGGGTGTGTCGAAGCGCACGGTGTACAACCACTTCCCCAGCAAAGAAGAGCTGTGGACTGAAATCCTGCAACGATTGTGGGCCAACGTCACCGCTCAACAGGACAATTGCTATCGCACAGACCTGCCGTTGCGCGAGCAGTTGGGCCAACTGCTGCACTGCAAGTTGCAGCTGCTGGGGGACACCAATTTCCTTGATCTGGCACGGGTTGCCATCGCCGCCACCATCCATTCGCCGGAACGGGTCCAGGACATGGTCGAGCGCATTGGCGAACGTGAAGAAGGGTTGACCACCTGGATTCGCGCGGCTCAGGCTGACGGTCGGCTCAAGCCTGTAGACCCGGCCTTTGCTGCCCAGCAGGTGCAGGGAATGCTCAAGGCATTTGCCTTCTGGCCGCAGATCTCCCTGAACTGTCCACCACTGTCACCCGAAATGCAGACGACAGTCGTAGAGTCGACGCTGGACATGTTTCTGGCCTGCTATCAACGGCAGGCATGAAGGGCACGCAAAAGGACACATGGAACAAATGACACTATTCACGTGTTTATCCGCTGGACCGAAGCCCTGAATAAAACACTACAAAGTGTTTCAAGGCGACTCGGGCGCTGGAAGCTGTGGGGGTTATAGTGAGCCTCAGTCCCATGGCATTGCAGAGAGCATCATGAATTCAGCCAAGCCCGAAGAAAAAGATCCCGCCGCCCCCATCGATCACTTGCGCTTCCACCGGCCGCACGCTCATCTGGCATCGACGTTCGGCAATGACACTTTCGCATTGAAGGCCGAAGCCTTTGCACGCTTCTTCGGCACCCCGACCTTCCTCGGCGCGCAAACCCTCATCGTCGTGGTCTGGATTGCCCTGAACGTCACGGGGTTAACGACCTTCGACGTCTACCCGTTCATCCTCCTCAACCTCGCGTTCAGTCTGCAAGCGGCCTATGCCGCGCCGTTGATTCTGCTGGCGCAAACCCGTCAGGCCGCTCGCGACAAAGCCCAGTCCGAAGCCGACGCGCTACACCGCGAGACGTTGGCGATTGCCAACAGCGAACGGCAAGCGCAAGCCGCGAAGACCTCCGCACAGTTACTGACGTTGCTTGAGCAAAACACCCGACTGACCGAGATGACCAAAGAGCTGACCGAACGCATCGAGAACCTGACATCAGAGATGCATCAACACATTTTGAAAGATCAGCAACGCTCCTGATCGGGCAATTGCACCCAGCGTGATAACTCGTCGAACAGCGTCACCACCGAGCGCAATGCTCGACAGTCCGGGCGAGTCAGCAACCACAGACTGGTGTCGTAACCGAGCAGGGGTTCGCTCAAAGGGCGCAGCCCCTGCGCGGGGTCGATCAGAAAGTCCGGCAACGCGGCGACCCCAAGCCCGGCGCGTACCAACTCGGTGACCGAGTGCATGCTGTTACAGCGATAGCTCGGCAGCACACCGGGAAATTGCTGACGACGCCAGATCACGGTTGGATGGTCGGGCAGAAAGTCATCCGGGGCGATCCAGCTCAACCGTGTCAGATCACTCGGCTCGACCGATTTCAGATACGCCGCACTCGCGCACACCCGATACGACACAGCGCCCAATCGCCGCCCAACCAGATGCTCCGGAGGTGAGCGGGGTCAGGCGCAAGGCGATATCGGCATCGCGGCGGCTGAGGTTGGCGAAATCGTTGGAGGTGCTCAGTTCCAGGGTCAGCGCCGGGTACGCCGGCATGAACTGCGCCAGTGCCGGCAACAGTAACGCGTGCAACACCGAATCGGTGCAGGTCAGGCGCACGGTGCCGCTGATCACGTCACCGCCCTGCTCCACGCCAATACGCGCCGCTTCCAGCGCCTGCTCGGCGCGTTCGGCCTGCTCGGACAGTGTTCGGGCCAGGGCGGTCGGCAAATAACCTGCACGACTTTTCTCGAACAGCGCTTGGCCCAATGCCGCTTCCAGGCGCCTGACCGCACGAAACACCGTCGAAACGTCGACCTTCAATAGCGCCGCCGCCCGTGCCAGAGAGCCGCCGCGCACCAACGCAAGAATCAAGGCGAGGTCCGGGTAATCCAACTGATAGTGCGTTGCTGCATTGAACACTTGGGTAAACGCCACTGTTGATTGCGTGAACGCCACTCTATAGTCGGCTCCAGCAATCAACAAGTCTTGGGAGACACCATGGAAGCGAGCCCTCAACTGCGTATTGCACTGATCGGTGACTACGACCCGCAGGTCACTGCCCATCAGGCAATTCCCCTGGCGCTGAACCTGGCCGCACAACACACTGACGTCGATGTGCAGTTTGAGTGGCTGGCCACTGACCACATTGACGCAAACACCCCGCTGGCTGACTTCGACGGCTTCTGGTGCGTGCCTGCCAGCCCTTACCGCAACATGGACGGTGCGCTGTTGGCGATCCGCTTTGCCCGTGAACAGCAGCGGCCGTTCCTCGGCACCTGCGGTGGTTTTCAACACGCGGTGCTTGAATACGCACGCAACGTTCTGGGATGGACCGATGCCGAGCATGGCGAAACTTCGCCCGACGCCATTCGCGCCGTGCTCACGCCGCTGACCTGCTCACTGGTCGAGGTCGTCGACAGTATCCGGTTGGTTGAAGGCTCGCTGATTGCCAACGCCTACGGGGCCACAGAGATTCATGAAGGCTATCACTGCCGCTACGGCGTCAATCCGGCGTTCGAAGAGCAATTGCTGACACACAACCTGAGAGCCACCGGCCACGATTCGGTGGGTGATTTACGGGCCGTGGAGCTCAGCAATCATCCATTCTTCGTCGCAACCTTGTTTCAACCCGAACGCGCGGCGCTAGCCGGCACCCTTCCCCCCTTGGTCAACGCCTTTATCCGGGCCTGCGCGAGGAACCACAGATGATCGCCAACACGCCTTCGCCGCCTTACTACGCGGTGATTTTCACTTCACTGCGCACCGCCGCCGACCAGGGTTACGAGCAAGCAGCACAGCACATGGTCGAACTTGCCCGCGACCAACCAGGGTTTCTCGGAGTGGAGTCGGCCCGGGGTGAGGACGGGCTCGGCATCACCGTTTCCTACTGGTCCAGCGAAGAAGCGATTCTCGCCTGGAAACAACACGCCGAGCACAGTGCAACCCGCGAACGCGGACGCTCGACCTGGTATGAAGCGTTTCACACGCGGGTCTGCAAGGTAGAACGCGCTTATGCCTTCGAGCGTCAGCCGGCCTGAACCAGACGGCGCAGCGCGCTGATCTCCGGTAAATCCTCACGCCGCATATAGACCCGCAGTGGTTCAGTGATATTGATCCGGTCGTCGATATTCTGCTCCAGCAACAAGCGGATCAGCTCGCGCTTGAGGGTCATGGCTTGACCGTCCTCAGGCGTCCAGACGAACTCGCTGGCGGGGATGATTGCGTCGTCTGCGACGTCCATGCCAAAGGCATCTTCGCTGAAACGGACGATGTATCGGGCGGTCTTGCGATTGAAACCGACGAAGCCGATGAGTTGGTCGGCGGCCTGGCAGATAAGTTCGGACGTGATGCGCATGGTAAACCTCACGGATGCGTCCCGCAGGACGGCTGAACGATGGTTTACACGCAGGGGCGGGATAACGGATGCGTCGGGATTTCCCTCTGATGGGGAAATTGCCGAGGTGGATCGTACTGCAAAGGACTGCACAAAAGCGCGGAAAAAACGCCCCTCGCACACGTTAATGTCAGTTTGGCGATAGCGCATCCGGCGCTCAATTGTTAAAAGATAGGTCTTTGAAATCGCTTCTTACGAAAGGACCTCGACAATGCCTGTTACCTACACCAAAAGCGCCCTGTTGCTGAGTCTGATGCTCGGCCTTGGCCAGGCACAGGCTACCAGCCAGCAGAGCCCGACCGCTCTGGCCACCGCCACCGGGATCCCGCACCCGGCAGTGATCGCCCACCGTGGCGCCTCGTTCGATGCACCGGAATCCACTGCCGCCTCCTACAAACTGGCGCGCGACCTGGGCGCCGATTACCTGGAAATGGACCTGCAACGCAGCAAGGACGGCGTGCTGTTCGCCTTGCATGACAACAACCTGCAACGCACCACCGACGTTGCGACCAGGTTTCCTGAACGCAAGGACAGCCCGGCCAACGCGTTCACCATCGCCGAACTTAAAACCCTGGATGCTGGCAGCTGGTTCAACACCGCACACCCGGATCGCGCACGCGCCAGTTACGCCGGCCTGAGAATCCTGACCCTCGACGAAATCATCGATATCGCCGAAGGCAACCCGCTGCACAAGCCAGGGCTTTACATCGAAACCAAAGAGCCAAAGCAATTTCCCGGCATCGAGCGCGACCTCAAGGACAAGCTTCAGGACCGTGGCTGGCTGAGCCCGGCAGGTTCCAAACTGGCCAAAAGCGAGCTGAGCGTCGGTCAGGGTAAAGGCAAAGTGATCCTGCAAACCTTCGAGAAGAGCAGCCTTGAACTGCTGCAAAAAGAAATGCCGCAAGTGCCGAAGATTCTTCTGCTGTGGGTGGGCGAAGGCAGCATCGAGCCCAAGTCGAAGGTGACCTTCGCCGAATCCGGCGACAAGGATAAAGCCACCTACTACGCCAAACAGGAACCCAAGGACAAAGCCGAATTCGAGCAATGGGTCGACTACGCCAAGTCTCAGGGTGCCGTCGGYACGGGCCCTTCGGCAGCGTTGACCAACGGCGGCGATCAAAGCTATTCGGACCTGGTGCAACCGTGGATGAACCAGTACACCCACGACAAAGGCATGTTGGTGCACGTCTACACCATCGACGATGCGGTGGATTACAAGAAGGTCATGGACGCCGGTGTCGATGGCATCTTCACCAACCGCGCCAGCGAACTGCTCAAGTATTACAAGCGCCCGGCAGCGGGCAGCGTTGCGCAGTTGCTTGAGAACAACGGCTTCTGAGTGGCCGTCCGCTATTGATCGCTCCCGAGAGGGAGCGTCACGGGTGGTACGGCAAAACCAGAGGGGCCACGCAATTCCCGTAGCAGCTGGCGCAGCCTGCGTTCGGCTCGGTCCGCGTTCGGGCGCAGCAGTCGTAGAATCAGGCAACGCGGAGTTTCAGGTTCACCGCAGGCGCAGGTTTCACGACCGCTGCGCAGCCGAACGCAGGCTGCGCCAGCTGCTACAGGTTCGGCAGCACGCAGTCTCGTGATGATTTGCGCGGGAACGACCAGGCTCAGGCGATGTTAAGGATGAATTAAGTTGCGCTGGTTAACCTGACGCCACTTAAACAGCTCACCCAAGGAATGACCCCATGAAGACGTTGACTGCCCTGTTCACCGCCGCTGCCCTGACCCTGACGGCCGGTTTCGCCATGGCCGATGTGCGTCCGGACCTGATCCCGGGTCTGCTCAAGGACGGCACCGTGATGGACATGTAGAAACTCAATCAGGCCGCGCTGGCCGAGCACCCTGGCAGCACGGCCGCGAACATCACCGACACCGAGCTGGAGCACAATGCCAAAACCAGTGCTTATGAGTACAAGGTCGAAATCCGCGACGCGAAGAACGTCGAGTGGGACGTGAAGCTGGACGCCAAAACCGGCAAAGTGCTGAGCAACACACAAGACAAGTAAATCGAAAAAAAAAGAAGCCGCACCCCCCTGAGGGTCTGCGGCTTTTTTGCGTCTGATGGGCATGACGGGCAACACCGCCGCGCCGTTACGCCGTCGTACTGACCAACGCCCCCGACGTGCTGCTGCCTGACTCTTGCAGCGCTTGCGTCAATGCCGCCGTAGCGGTCTCCAACGAACCCGAGGTGGTTGCGATCTGTGACTGGGCGGCGGCGATTTTCGCCGCTTTGGCATCCGCACTTTCCTGACTGGCCTGAGCAGCTTGCAGTTGTTGCTGTTGCTCCTGCAATTGCTTTTGCAATTGGGCGATCTGCTTGCGCAGCTCTTTTACCGTATCCGACTCACTGCTACTGCTGCTCGAACTGCTGCTACCCGACGCAGACGCGCCACCACCGGCTGCAACTTTGCCGCTGTCGGTCGTCGAACTTCCCGTCGCGGTGCTGCTTTGCGTGGTGTCGGTAGTGGCGCTGTCACTGATGGTCGTCTTGCTGGTGGTCGTGGACAGAGTCTGATTGATCGAGACCGATGTGAGGCTGACCATGGGCGTTTCCTTCGATGAGGTTAGGGATAACCGAATCATCGACGTGCAACCCCCTCACTTGAGATCAATCGTGTACCGACACGGTTAGCGTGCCGATACACATTTCAGTTGGCTAAGCGCCGAGGCGTGCCGTCACTGCGCTCAATTGCCCCGACAACCCGTGCAGATTGTTGCTCGCCGCTTCAGTGCGCTGCACGTTGTCCAGATTGGTACTGGCAATACTGGTGATCTCGGTCAGGTTGCGCGAAATGTCTTCGGCCACCGAGGTCTGTTCTTCAGCGGCGGTGGCGATCTGACGGTTCATGTCGCGGATCGCCTCCACCGACGCGGTAATGCGCTCGAGCATGGCCCCGGCTTGAGTGACCTGCTCGACGCTTTCTTCGCTGCGCGACTGACCGCTTTCGATGGCCTGGGCCGCGTCTACCGCGCCGGTCTGCACACTCTGGATGATCTGGTTGATTTCGATGATCGACGCCGCCGTGCGCTGGGCCAGGCTGCGGACTTCATCGGCCACCACAGCGAACCCGCGTCCGGCTTCACCGGCTCGAGCGGCTTCGATAGCCGCGTTCAATGCCAGCAAGTTGGTTTGCTCGGCGATGCCGCGAATCACTTCCAGCACCTTGCCGATACGCCCGCTATCGGTTTCCAGTTGGCGGATGACCGTCGCGGTGTTGGCGATTTCGCCGCGCATTTGGGTGATGGTGTGAATCGTGCCCTGCATGACCTTCTCGCCCTGCTGCGCCGACTGGTCGGCATCATCGGCGGCCCGTGCCGCGTCGGCTGCATGACGGGCGACTTCCTGGGCGGTGGCGGACATTTCGTTCATCGCCGTGGCGACTTGATCCGTGCGGTTGAACTGTTAGCTGGTGCCATGGGCCATCAAGGTTGCAATCGAGTTCAGCTCACCGCTGGCGCTGTCCAGATCCGAGGCACTGCGCTGCAAGCGACTGAAAGTCTCGGCAAGGAAATCGCGCAACGTGTTCGCCGCCACCGCCAGCTTGCCCAACTCATCCTGACGATCACTCGCCACCCGCTCGGCAAACCGGCCCTGGCTCAAGTGCGCGACGTATTCGATCAACTTGCGGATCGGTTCCACCAGATTGCGGTTGACCAGCCACAGGCTGAGCAAGCCAATCAACAGGCCCGAAGCCAGCATCACCAGGATACCCAGCAACACTGTACGATCGGCGCTGGCGCTGATCAGCATCGATTGCTCCCTGCCCTGTTTACGCAACTCGTCGACCAGTTCGCTCATCTGCTCGCTCGTGGCGCGGTCCACACCTTTGACCGCGTTATCACCTGCCGAAGGATCACCACCGGCTGTCAGATAAGCCTCTCGACCTTTTTGATACGCGCCGCCAAGCACCCGGTGCGCATCACGCAGGCTTTCAAGGCGGGTTTTAAGTGAGGCATCGATGCCCGGTTGGCGGGTCAATTCACCAAGAATGTTCTGTACGTCGCCCTGACGGTCCTCGAACTGCTTCCAGTACTTGTCCAGCTCAGCCGGTTGCTTGCCGCGCAACAGGACGTTTTTCCATTCCTGAACCTGAGCCTTGAATTGCAGGTTGGCTTCGTCAATCAGTTGCGAGGTACGTAACGGGCCTTCGATGAGGTTGCGGTAGTTCTGCACTCCGCTGGAGAGTAAGTGAAAACAGGCCAGGGCAATCAGCAACATCGCGATCAGACTGCCGCCCAGCAGTGCGAGGATTTGCGCTCTCAGGGATTTTTGCAAAAACATCGAGTGATACTCATGACAGGGATAAGGCTCGCACCAGTACGGCATGCGAGATGTCCGGACCTCCCTGTCGACAACATACGGCCGGACACCAAAGTGCCTGAGCCAATGTAGGCGTCATCGGCATGCACCACGGTTTCTTGACACTGATCCGACCACCGGTAGACGTTCTATTAAACGCGCCACCAAACTGTCACAAAACCGTCAAGCAGCGTTGCCATGATGCCGCTCATGTGAGCCTGTGAAACGTACGACAGGCGCCGCCCTTCAGCGAGACTCCATGAACCACAGCATCGATCAACGCCACCGCGATTCTGACCTGTTCGGCCTGCTCTACGGTTTCAGCTTTCGTCCCGGCGAACGCGGCCGCGAGATCGATTCGGCCAAGGCGCTGCATCTGCTGCAACAACCGGGCGCCGAGGACGAGTTCCTCTGGCTACACCTGAACCTCGCCCACGCCGCGTGCGAGCGCTGGATGAAAGCGCACCTGGAGTTGCCGGAAGAATTTTTCGAAGCCTTGCATGAAGGCTCGCGGTCGACGCGCATCGAGCACGTCGATTCGGCGCTGCTGGCAGTGGTCAACGACGTGGTGTTCAACCTCAGCAGCATGGTCTCGTCAGACGTCTCGACCCTTTGGGTCTGCGCCCGCAGTCGGTTGATCATCAGCGCACGCCTGCAACCCCTGCACTCGGTGGACAAGCTGCGCTCCTCGGTCAAGGCCGGCGAATGCTTTCGTTCGCCACTGGAACTGCTCGTGCATTTGCTGCGCGACCAGGGCGAAGTGCTGACGCAGATCGTGCGCAAGACCAGCCAGAGTGTCGACCAGATCGAAGACGAGTTGCTGTCATCGCGACTGTCCACCAACCGTGCCGAACTGGGTGCCAACCGTCGGGTGCTGGTGCGCTTGCAACGGCTGCTGGCACTGGAGCCGGGCTCGCTGCTGCGTCTGCTCAACCGTCCGCCGCAATGGTTGCAAAAGGACGACGTCAAGGAGCTGCGCAAATCCACCGAGGAGTTCGCGCTGATCATCAACGACCTCACGGCGCTGGGCGAGCGGATCAAGCTGTTGCAGGAAGAGATCGCCGCCAACCTCAACGAGCAAAGCAACCGCACGCTGTTCACCCTGACCGTGGTCACGGTGCTGGCGCTGCCGATCAACATCATTGCCGGTTTCTTCGGCATGAACGTCGGCGGGATTCCCCTTGCCGGCGACCCGGAAGGGTTCTGGATTCTGGTGGCACTGGTCGCGACGTTCACCGTGCTTGCTGGACGCTGGGCGTTTCGCAAGCGGGCGGATTATTGATCCGTCCCACATCAATCCTGCCCTCGTAGCAGCTGGCGAAGCCTGCTGCTACGAGGGGGCTGACCGATCACTGTGCGATCCAGATCAGTGGAACGACAAAAAACCAAACACTGACCCAAAGCAGTCTCGCTGTAACATTCGGCAACGATCATGACCGGCACTCCTCCCTGACACAGGATTGTCCGGCAATGGCTACGCCTTCCTTGACCGCCGCCTCCAACGCCTCCGCCAGCAACGCCAGCCCGCAGCTTGATAAAAAACCCGGTGTATTGACCGCCGTGGTGTTTTTCGCGGTGCTGGCCATGGGGCTGCTGTTCACCGCCTACAGCCTGATACACGACATGCACGACCTCGGCACCACGGTGACTACCTGGACGCCGTTTCTGCTGCTCGGTGTGGCGCTGTTGATTGCCTTGGGCTTCGAGTTCGTCAACGGTTTCCACGACACCGCCAACGCGGTGGCAACGGTGATCTACACCCATTCGCTACCGCCGCATTTCGCGGTGGTCTGGTCAGGGGTCTTCAACTTCCTCGGGGTGCTGCTGTCCAGCGGTGCAGTCGCGTTCGGCATCATCGCCTTGCTACCGGTGGAGCTGATTCTGCAAGTCGGTTCATCTGCCGGTTTCTCAATGATCTTCGCCCTGCTGATCGCGGCGATCCTGTGGAACCTCGGCACCTGGTGGCTGGGCCTGCCGGCTTCGTCATCCCATACCTTGATCGGCTCGATCATCGGCGTCGGCGTCGCCAATGCGTTGATGCACGGACGCGACGGCACCAGCGGCATCGACTGGGCGCAAGCCACCAAGGTCGGTTACGCGTTGCTGCTGTCGCCGCTGATCGGCTTCGCATTTGCCGCGCTGTTGCTGCTGGCGTTGCGCATCTTCGTCAAACATCGGGCGCTGTACAAAGCCCCGAAAGGCAATACACCGCCACCGTGGTGGATTCGCGGGATGTTGATCCTGACCTGCACCGGCGTGTCCTTCGCCCACGGCTCCAACGACGGCCAAAAAGGCATGGGCCTGATCATGCTGATTCTGGTCGGCACCCTGCCGATGGCCTATGCGCTGAACCGCACCATGCCGGCCGACCAGGCGTTGCAATTCGCCGCCGTGGCTGAAGTCACCCAACAAGCGTTAGTCAGAAGTGCTCCGCTACCGGCCCCGGCCGACCCGCGCCCCGTGCTGTCCGAATACGTACGCAGCAAGGAAGTGACACCGCAACTGATCCCCGCCCTCGCCGCCCTGGCGGGCAATATCGGTAACGAAGTGAAAGGTTATGGCTCGCTCTCCAAAGTCCCGGCCGAGGCCATGGGCAACGTGCGTAACGACATGTACCTGACCAGCGAAACCATTCGCCTGATGGACAAGAACAAGGTCGGCGACTTCGATGCCGACACCACGGGCAAACTGCAATTGTTCAAACAGCAGATCGACAACGCCACGCGCTTTATTCCGCTGTGGGTGAAAATCGCCGTGGCGATTGCGCTGGGCCTGGGCACCATGGTCGGCTGGAAACGCATTGTGGTCACGGTCGGTGAAAAAATCGGCAAGACCCACATGACCTACGCCCAGGGCGCCTCGGCAGAAACCGTGGCGATGCTGACGATTGGCGCGGCGGACATGTTCGGCCTGCCGGTATCGACCACTCACGTGCTGTCCAGCGGCGTGGCCGGAACCATGGTGGCCAACGGCGGCGGCTTGCAGATGAAGACCATCCGCAACCTGTTGATGGCCTGGGTACTGACCTTGCCGGCGGCGATTATGTTGTCGGGGAGTCTGTACTGGTTGTTCACCCAACTGTTCTGAACCCGACAACACTAAAAAAAACTCCCGAACCGGGCAATCGGTTCGGGAGTTTTTTTATAAGAGCCATCAGCGGCGCGCTCACTCGACAGGCATTTCGTCGCAAAATCAGTGGATTAAGCACTAATTGGTTCAGCACCCGCAGGATCGGGCTTCAGTTTGTTACCTTGGTGCCGACTCTTAAGAGACCCGATGCATTCAGGAGGGGGAACCGTGAATCTGTACATCAATCAGCTTCAGAAGAAAGCTGACTTCAAAAGCGCCATCTACGCTGGCGATATCTTCCTGAACACCCAGCTCACTGCAGCAAAGGAACTCTGTGCCTTTGCCCAGGAAAGCATCACCGCCGCATTTGACGGCGAGACTGACCACCAGGCCCTGCACCGCCTGATGCCGGTGGAAGAGTTCGTGGTGCTGGTGACCCGGCTCAAAGGCCAGTTCACCAATAGCCTGCGGGCCAAAGAGTTGATCCGTGGTTTCACCGAAGAAATCGGTGCGGCCCCCGAAGAGTTCATCTTCGACGTGCCGCGGATTCGCGTTGTGCCCAACTACGATTACCTGCACGCCGGCGTCAGCTACGCCTACAAACCCCATCGCGACACCTGGTACGGCGGCGTCGACTGCCAGATCAACACCTGGATGCCGGTCTATACGATCCAGCCGGACCAGACCATGATGATCAACCCGGCGTACTTCGATAAGCCGGTGAAAAACACCTCGGCGCAGTGGAGCCTCTCCGACTGGATCGGCGTGCAACGCCAGCGCGCCAAGGACAACGTCAAGGAAGAAGCCCGTCAGCACCCGGTGCCGACCGAGGACATCGACGCAGCGTCCGAGATCCGCATTGCCGGCAACACCGCCGACATGCTGATTTTCTCGGGTTCACACCTGCACGGCACGGTTCCCAATTACACCGAACAAACCCGCTTCAGTGTGGATTTCCGCCTGATGCACCTCGACGACCTGAAGCACAAGCGCGGCGCGATTAACGTCGACAGCGCATGCCCGGATGTCGGCGCCGGCTTCAAAGACTATTTCCACGCCCACGACTTCTCGAATTTCCAAGGAATCCAATCATGACCAAGCGTCGCATTACGCCTGCCGAGGCCCAATACAACGAAACCCGCGCTGGCGTCCTCAAGCGGGTCGACGCCGAGTACGTGGCCGATGCCCCTTACGTGTTCGCCAACCGCATCGGCGTGACCGCTGCGCTGTCGCGCATGGAGCTGTTCAAGAAGGTCGCCGAAATCCCTGGCGCGATCATCGAGTGCGGCGTGTACAAGGGCAACTCGCTGATGCTTTACATGCACCTGTCGATGATCCTGGAACCCTACGCGATCAACCGTTCGATCGTTGGCTTCGACACCTTCGAAGGCTTCCAGAGCATCAACAAGGACGAAGACCCGGCCGACGTCAACGAGAGCATGTTCTCCGACACCGACCAGTCGCTGATCCAGGACATGATCGACGCCAACGACCTGCTGCGTCCGGTCAACCGCATCCCGCGTTGCGAGCTGGTCAAGGGCGATATCTGCAAGACCGCGCCGGAGTGGGTCAAGACCCGTCCCGACCTGGTCGTGGCAATGCTGATCCTCGACACCGACCTGTATGAGTCGACCAAAGTCGCGCTGGAAACCTTCCTGCCGTACATGCCAAAAGGCGCCATCGTGGTATTGGACGAAGTTGCCTACCGCAATTTCCCGGGCGAAACCAAAGCCCTGCGCGAAGTGTTCGACCTGAACAAGATCGAGCTCAAGCGCCTGCCGTTCGACTCCTGCGTGGGTTACTTCCACATCTGACGCATCCTCCCTTGTGGGAGCGAGCCTGCTCGCGATGAGGCCATAACATCCGACATCTATGTCGACTGTTCTGCCGCCCTCGCGAGCAGGCTCGCTCCCACAATGGATTTGTCGTTCTTCAGGCCAAGGGCTGGATCACCTGCCCCAGCCAGTCCATGAATGCCCGCACGCGCAATGGCAAATGCCGTTGCCGGGCATAGAGCAGCGAAACCTCCATCGACGGTGCGTTGAACTGCGGCAAGACCGCCACCAGTTCACCGCTGAGCAGGTACGCCTGCATCCCCATCAGCGGCGCCTGGATCAACCCGAAACCACCCAGACACGCAGACTCGTAAGCGTCGGTATTATTGACCGTCACACTGCCGGCCATCGGCATTCGATGCAGCTTGCCCTCCTCCTCGTACACAAAACCTTCCGAGCGCGCGCCCAGTACGCCGACGTAATGGACCAGCCGATGCTGCGCCAGGTCTTCGAGCCGCTGCGGCACGCCATAGCGCTGCAGATAGGCAGGACTGGCGCAGTTGACCATGGCAAAGTCGCACAGGTGACGAGCGACCACCGATTGATCCGGTTGCGCACCGACCCGCAGCACGCAATCAAACCCTTCGCTGAGCAAATCGACCCGGCGGTCGGTGCTGCTGATTTCCAGTTCCAGATGAGGGTGCCGGGCCATGAATTCGGGCAGGCGCGGCATCACCACCCGACGGGCCAGAATGTTCGGCATGTCGATGCGAATCCGCCCGGTCAGCGAGGCTTCGTCCTGGCGAAACAGCCCTTCGATTTCATCCATGTGCGACAGCAAGTCCTTGCTGCGCTCGTACAACACCAGCCCGTCCTGAGTCGCCTGAACCTTGCGCGTGGTGCGTTGCAGCAGGCGTGTACCAAGCAGGGTTTCCAGGGCCTGGACGTGTTCGGAAACGGTGGAACGGGGCAAGCCGAGGCTTTCGCCCGCGAGGGTGAAACTCGACATTTCGCTGACCCGGACGAAGGTGCGCAACAGTTCCAGTTTATTCATGGGGCCAACTCTCTATTGTTCGGCAATTCCGACCAGTGATTCCGATTACAGCCTGTTTATCACCACAAGGCGGATAAATAAACTTTCTCCCATCGTCACTCACTGCTCTGGAGAACCTCCCATGAACCGCAAAATCGCATTGATCACCGGCGCCAGCCGTGGCCTCGGCAAAAGCACCGCCCTGCATCTGGTGACTCAGGGCATCGACATTATCGGCACCTACAACAGCCGCGCCGATGAAGCCCAGGCGCTGGTCGCGCAGATCGAAAGCCTTGGCGGTCGCGCTGCGATGCTGCAACTCGACGTCGGCCGGAGTGAAGGTTTCGGTGCCTTCACCACAGAGGTCGGGAAGGTCCTGAAAAATCACTTCGATCGCCAGCACTTCGACTTTCTGATCAACAACGCCGGGGTCGGCGTGCACGCGAACTTCGCCGACACTACCGTCGAGCAGTTCGATCTGCTCATGAACATTCACCTGAAGGGACCGTTTTTCCTTACACAGAACCTGCTGCCGCTGCTGAATGACGGTGGCCGGATCATCAATATTTCCAGCGGTCTGACCCGATTCAGCCTGCCGGGTTACGGCGCCTATGCAGCGATGAAAGGGGCGATGGAAGTGCTGACGCGCTACCAGGCCAAGGAACTTGGCGCGCGCAACATTACGGTGAATATCCTGGCACCGGGCGCCATCGAAACCGACTTCGGCGGCGGTTCGGTGCGCGATAACGCGGACATCAATCAACTGGTGGCCAGCAATACGGCACTGGGTCGCGCCGGCCAACCCGATGATATTGGTGCGGCCATTGCCCTGCTGCTGACGCCGGGCAGTCAGTGGATCAATGGGCAGCGGGTCGAAGCTTCGGGTGGGATGTTTTTGTAATCGGGATTAAAAGATCGTCCGAAGGCTTGGCTCGCGTTCGGACGATACGGCTTTTATCCCTCACAAGACTGGCGCATCAGCACCCGCTCACGCACCACGTCATAAACCCAGTGGTAGACGTAGGTGTACGGCAGGAAAAACAGCAACACCCCGATGTCCAGAATCAACGCCTGCAACAGGCTGACGTTCAGCCACCAGGCAATCAGCGGCACACTGACCGCCACCAGCCCCCCTTCGAACAGCAAGGCGTGCACGACTCGGGTTGCGGCACAGGGGACAAGCGCCAGGTGCTTGAGCAGACGGTCGAACAGGCCGTTGAACAACACGTTCCAGGCCAAGGCGATCAGACCGATGGCAATGGTCACCGCCCCCATCTCGACCATCGGCTTGTCCATCAGCCACGCCAGCAACGGTGTACACAACATGACCGCCAGCAGCTCGAAACCAATGGCCTGAAAAACACGTTCGGTAAAGGATTTGTTGGTGCTCATCATCAAGCTCCCTGGGTGAATGTGGTTGCCATCATCCATCACCACACCGATACTTCATAACCAGTAACCATCGATCAAGGCGATAGTTCATGGCCTCACATGAAGTGCTGCTGGCGTTCGTCCAGGCAGCGACCCAAGGCTCGTTTTCTGCAGCGGCGCGCAAACTCGGCAAGAGCCAGTCGACCATCAGCGCGGCCGTCGCCAGCCTGGAAATCGACCTGAACGTGACACTCTTCGATCGCAGCAGCCGCAAGCCCAGCCTGACCTCCGCCGGGCATGTCATGCTGCAACGCGCCGAAGACATTCTGACCGCCACCAGCCGCCTGGAAATGACCGCCGCGCAACTGTCCCAAGGCGTTGAGGCTAAGCTGACGGTGGCGATTTCCGACACCTACCAGTCCGATCGTTTTGAAGCGGCATTGAGTGAATTCGAACAGCGCTACCCGGACCTGGAACTCGAATGCCTGATTGCCGAGTGCGACGATTTGATCGCCCTGGTGCAACGCGGGCGCGCACATATTGCCTTCGCCGAAATGCAGTCCGACTACCCGGCCGACCTGAACAGCGCGACGGTCGACGAGCGCACGGAAATTGCCTTGTTCGTGTCGACCGAACATCCGCTGGCGGCGCTGCAAAAGGTCGATAAGGAAACGTTGCAGCAACACCGTGAATTGCGCCTGGCGACCATCATCAACCCCTACGAAACCCGCGCCCAAGGCCGGGTCTGGTCGGCGCCCAGTTACCTGATGCTGCTGGAAATGGCCCAAGGCGGTTTTGGTTGGGCGCCTTTGCCGCGCTGGCTGGTCGAGCGTTTTGGTGCGGGCTCGTTGCAGGAGCTAAAGGTTCGCGGCTGGCCGAAACCGGTGGCGGTCGATGCGCTCTGGTCACGGCTGCATCCGCCTGGGCCGGCGGGGAGCTGGTTGCTGGCGAAGATGCTGGAGTGATACATGGTGCATCTCGCATCTCGCATCTCGCATCCACATCTCGCATCCATATCCCGCATCCGTAGCAGCTGCCGAGCCTGCGAGGCTGCGTTCGAGGACGAAGTCCTCGCAAATCCTGTGCACGCGGTTTGCCTGGAAAAGCGCGTTGCCTGATTTCACGACCGCTTCGCGGCCGAACGCAGCCTCGCAGGCTCGGCAGCTGCTACGGATACGGGATATGGATGCGAGATGTGGATGCGGGATGCGGAATGCGGAATGCGGGGGTCGGATACAGATACGGATGAGGTATGCGGTGCGACCATCAATTGAGTTCACTCAACCGCCGCTCGATAAACCGTCGCTCCGGCTCTTGCCGGGTCAGTTCAAGGGCGCGCAAATAAGCCGCCCTCGCCTCTTCAACCCGTCCCAACTGCCGACAGAACTCGGCGCGCGCCGAATGGGCCAGGTGATAGTCAAGCAGCTCGCCTCGCTGCAGAATCCCATCGACCAGCGTCAACCCCGCCAGCGGCCCATCGCGCCGGGACAGCGCCGCCGCGCGATTGAGTTCAATCACCGGCGAAGGTTGCACCCGCAGCAACACGTCATACAGCCCGACAATCTGCGGCCAGTCCGTTAGCTCGGCCGTCGCGGCTTCGGCATGCACCGCCGAGATCGCGGCTTGCAGGCAATAAGGTCCGAAACCACGCGTGCTCAACGCGCGTTCGATCAAGGCACAGCCTTCGGCAATCATCCGGGTATTCCACAGTGAACGATCCTGCTCATCGAGCACGACCAACTCACCCGACGCCGAGGTTCTGGCCGGGCGTCGCGACTCATTGAGCAGCATCAGCGCCAACAGCCCCATCACTTCGGCCTCCGGCAACAGCTCCATCAGCAAGCGGCCAAGCCGGATCGCTTCGCGGGTCAGGTCTTCGCGAGTCAGCTCGCTACCGACCGACGCCGAATAGCCTTCGTTGAACACCAGGTAAATCACCCGCAACACGCTATCGAGGCGCTCGGGTAACTCGGTCATGGAAGGTACTTGATAGGGGATTTTCGCGTCGCGGATTTTGCTCTTGGCGCGCACGATGCGCTGGGCAATGGTGGACGGTGCAACGAGAAAGGCCCGGGCGATTTCCTCAGTGGTCAGGTCGCAGACTTCGCGCAGCGTCAACGGCACCTGCGCATCCGCCGCCAGGGCCGGGTGGCAGCAGGTGAAGATCAGTCGCAAGCGATCGTCTTCCACATCTTCAGTACTCCACTCGGTCTCTTCGAGTGCTTCCAGCTGTGCCACCAACGCCGCTTGGGAGGCGGCAAATCGCACCCGACGACGCAAACCGTCAATGGCCTTGAAACGCCCGGTCGACACCAGCCAGGCACGCGGATTATCGGGCACGCCATCGCGCTGCCAGCGTTCGACCGCGACAAAGAAGGCTTCATGCAAAGCCTCTTCGGCAAGGTCGAAATCCCCCAGCAAGCGAATCAGCGTGGCGAGGATGCGCCGCGACTCGTTGCGATAAACCGCCTCGACCAGCGCCTTGACCGACTCGCCCGACATCAGTTTGCCATGCCTGTGATCACCCTAGGTTCAACTCACGGACGGGCCGTACTTCAACGCTGCCGACCCGGGCGGCAGGGATATTACCGGCGACCTGAATGGCCTCGTTCAGGTCCTTCGCATCGATCAGGTAGAAACCGGCCAGTTGCTCCTTGGTTTCGGCAAACGGGCCATCGGTGATCGACAACTTGCCACCGCGCATACGCACCGTGGTGGCGGTCTGAACGGATTCCAGCGCCTCGGCGGCGAGCATCCGGCCGCTGCCCTGAACCGACTCGGCGTAGGCCATGCACTCGGCATCATGAGGGCTGTCGGGCGAGGTATGCAGGAGCCGTTCGTCGCTGTAGACCAAGCATAGGTATTTCATAAGACTCTCCGTCATCAGGCTGATCAACTATGGCTGCAGATTGAGCATCTGGCGAAAATCCCGACGATCAGGGCTGCCACTCGATCAGCGTCTGAACATCGTGAACTTTTGTGTGAGGACACCCCTAGTCGTCTGGCAACACACCAAATCGACCGCTCAAATAAAATAAATGTCGAAGAGACAAACTGGCTAAAATCCGCAGTTCACCTTTGTCGGACCACGGACACCGCCAGTGACGACCCAACTCGTTCCCTACGAACAGCTGACACCCGTTCAATGCCAGCAACTGGAAGCCATTGAGATCCCTGACCGGCAGAAGCAATTCTCCGGCGATATCGACATGGCCCTGCACACCTTGTTGTCAGCACCGCGCGACGGTATCAAGGGCTTTGCCCTGCTCGTCGATGAGATTCCGGTAGCGTTCCTGCTGCTCAAGCGTCCGCCGTTCCTGCCGCACTGGGCCCATGAAGACACCGCGACCCTGCACGCGCTACAGGTCGATCACCGCCACCAGGGCAAGGGTTATGGCAGCGCACTCCTGCAGGCCCTGCCACTCGCGGCGCGCCAGGCCTGGCCAGAGATCAAGGGGCTGGAGCTGTCGGTGGATGCACACAACGAATCAGCGCTCGGGCTCTACCTCAAGCACGGCTGGGTCGACAGCGGCAACGCCTACAAAGGCCGGATCGGTTATGAGCGGCGCATGGCCCTGGCGTTCTGAACAGCCGGCGACCTGTCATGGTGAGCTAAACAATGCTGACGACTATCGAACAACTTGAAGCGATTGACGCGTTCGGATTTGTGGAACCCGGAAAAGTACCTGGACCGCTCGGCCCTGCCCACCGCAGGCGCCTTTCACAAGCGCCTGAATGACGGCCAGTTCAATGCCGAGGCGTACGATCGGGAAGCGCCTGCTCGGGTACTCGACAGTCTCTACTGACCGTCCTGATACGACGACACCCTCATGTGGGAGCGAGCCTGCTCGCGATGAGTCCCTCACATTCAATGTAGATGCCGACTGTCAGTCCCCTATCGCGAGCAGGCTCGCTCCCACATTGGATCTCCACTGTCCTGACAGAACGTTGTGGGTTACAGATCCAGCGCCATTTCATGCCAGGCCATGCCGCCGTGATCGGACGCGGACACGTTGAGGTAGACAAAGCCAAACCCGGCATACAGCGGTATGTGCCGTTCCTTGCACATCAGGTTGATACGGACTTTGCCCAAATCCCGCATGCGGACAATGAACTCGCTCATCAAACGCTTCGCCAGCCCCAGCCCTTGGAAATCCGGGTGCACCACCACCGACATGATCACCACCTGCGGGCCATCCGGGTCATGGCCGATCATCTCCTTGAAAGCCTCATCCGCCATTTCCACCTGATACGCCGCCCCCGAATTGATAAACCCGGCAACGACACCGTCGACCTCGGCCACGATAAAACCTTGCGGCCAGGTGGCGATGCGCGTGGCGATTTTCTCGCGTGTGGCCGCTTCATCACCTTCATACGCTTCGATTTCGATGGCGAAACAGCGATCCAGATCAGCCGGCGTGACCTGGCGAATAACAGTCGTGGGGGAGTTCATGGCGTGGCCCGGTCAGCGAAAAAGAGGGAGCGAATCATAAATTAATAAGCACGGCATATCGATCATCGGCACGCCCGTAAAGCCTTCGTATAGCGGCTTTCTTTCGCACAAGGTTCGGGCTATTGCTTGTCCCTGTCTTTCGCCATGAAGAGGGAAACTCACCATGACTAGCGTTCAGGTCGGTCTTCTTATGCTGTTCACCATCAGTGCTTTTGGCTTTATCACGCTGACGATCGACGTGCTGCGAGCGCGGCGAATCAGTAAAGACAAATAGTGCAAATGCCGAGTGGCGGCGGCGCTTGAATGCGCCGCCTCTCAACCCGTTCAGGCCGTTTTGAGCGGTACCCAGATTTCCAGCACACCGGTATTGAGCTTTGGGTTGAAGTCGTCGCTGTAGCGCTCGAACTCCGGAGCATCGGCAGCCTCGTAACCCGACGCTGGCAGCCAGGTTTTCCAGATGTACTGAAAGGTTTGCGGTAGGGTGTCCAGCGCACCTTCGTGCTTGAACACCGCATAGTGCTGAGGCTGTATTTCGATCCAGCGGTAGAGTTCGGGCAGGTCATCGAGCTTGCTGATTTCGACACCCGCGATGTACTCAAACCCACCTTTACCATCCGGGTTGCAGCAGACGCCGTAGGTGACCTCCCCAACCTGCCCTGGAACGTTACCGATGTGCGGTACGAATTTCTCCCAGAGTTTGGGAATACCTTCAGTGGTGTCCGCACTAAACCGCCCGCCAAGTCCGGCGATCAGCAGAAAGTGCCCCGCTTCGAAGCGCGGCTCAGCGAGTTCGCCCTTTTTTGGATCATCCATGAATCAACTCCTGCAACTGAAGGTGGGTTCGGCTGCAAGTATAGAAGCCAAACCGGATTCCCCCAGTCAAAGGCCCGGAAGTTCTGCTACCGCCGCCGGAAGGATAAATTCCTGATAGCCAGAAACGATCACGTAGACTGCGAAATAACAGAAGATCGCTGCAGATGCGAGGTAAGAGTAGCGCAGCAGCTTGTCACCCAAGAGTTTGCCGCCCTGGGTCGCCGCCAGGCACAGGGCAACGCACCACAACAGCCCGGCGCAAAAGAACCCTGCCAGAAACAGTGCGGCATTGCTCAGGCTACCGCCCCCGGAACGGGCAATCAGCGTACCGCCGACCGCGGCGAACCAGAGAATCGCACTGGGCGACGACATTGCCAGAAAAATCCCACGGAAAAACTCCCGTCGATGGGAGCCGGCACTGACCTCACCGGCCTCCGCCAACACGGCGCTGTGATAAATCGCCGAATAAATCATCTTCGCCGCGAAGTACAGCAGCAGCGCCGAACCACCGACCCACAACACCCAGCGCACCGCCGAATACTGCAACAGCACCGTCATGCCGGCCAGCGCCAGCACCGCGTATACCAGGTCGCCGACACAGGTGCCGAGCCCCAACGCAAACCCTTGGAAATACCCACGTTGCATGGCCAGTGTGATCATCGCAATGTTGGCCACGCCGATGTCCAGGCACAGTGAAAGACTCAGCAAAAAGCCGCTGGAAAACTCCATTTTTCATCCCGTTTAAAAGTAGTTGTTGAGTAAATGCCAACTTTTGCAAGAAGCATGCGCGCACTGATTGAGAGCGAAAACTTGCGCATGCGATCAACCGCGTAGTGAAAAATAGTTGAACCTCGCCACTAGACAATCGGCCATAAGCGCCCTTATCTTCCGCCACAGGCCACCGCAGTGGCCAGCGTCGCTCGGACGGTTCCGGGCGCTTACGTTATCGAGGCAACAATGGCCGAACAAGGTTCGCCGCGCCGCTTTGCGCGCATAGATCGACTCCCCCCTTACGTATTCAATATCACTGCCGAGCTGAAGATGGCTGCGCGTCGTCGTGGCGAAGACATCATCGACTTGAGCATGGGTAATCCCGACGGCGCCACTCCGCCACACATCGTGGAGAAACTGGTGACCGTCGCCCAGCGCGAAGACACCCACGGCTACTCCACCTCCAAGGGTATTCCGCGTCTGCGCCGGGCGATTTCCAATTGGTACAAGGATCGCTACCAGGTCGACATCGACCCGGAAAGCGAAGCCATTGTCACCATCGGCTCCAAGGAAGGCCTGGCGCACTTGATGCTCGCCACCCTCGATCAGGGCGACACGGTGTTGGTGCCGAACCCGAGCTACCCGATCCACATCTACGGCGCGGTGATTGCCGGCGCACAAGTGCGCTCGGTGCCGCTGATCCCCGGCGTGGACTTTTTCGCCGAGCTGGAACGGGCCATTCGCGGCTCGATTCCGAAGCCGAAGATGATGATTCTCGGTTTCCCGTCCAACCCGACTGCACAGTGCGTCGAACTGGACTTTTTCGAGCGGGTGATCGCCCTCGCCAAACAATATGACGTGCTGGTGGTGCATGACCTGGCCTACGCCGACATCGTCTACGACGGCTGGAAAGCCCCGTCGATCATGCAGGTGCCGGGCGCCAAGGACATTGCGGTGGAGTTTTTCACCCTGTCCAAGAGCTACAACATGGCCGGCTGGCGGATCGGTTTCATGGTCGGCAACCCGGAACTGGTCAACGCCCTGGCACGGATCAAGAGCTACCACGACTACGGCACTTTCACCCCGCTGCAAGTGGCGGCCATCGCCGCGCTGGAAGGTGATCAACAGTGCGTCAAAGACATCGCCGAGCAGTATCGGCAACGGCGCAACGTGCTGGTCAAAGGCCTGCATGAACTGGGCTGGATGGTCGAAAACCCGAAAGCCTCGATGTACGTCTGGGCCAAGATCCCTGAGGCCTACGCGCATATGGGCTCGCTGGAGTTCGCCAAGAAACTGCTGGCCGAGGCCAAGGTCTGTGTGTCGCCGGGGGTTGGGTTTGGTGAATACGGCGATGACCATGTGCGTTTCGCACTGATCGAAAACCAGGACCGGATTCGTCAGGCGGTACGCGGGATTCGCGGGATGTTCCGGGCGGATGCGGCGGCGGGTTGATTTCGCGGCTTTCTAAACGGAATAGGAAATGCCCCTGTGAGAGTGTTGTGCTCACAGGGGCATTTTCGTATCGGGGAGTTGATCGCTAGCGTTATGGCAGTAAAGCAGTCGCGCCTTTGTAGTAGAAAGGTGTCATGTCGATAATTGCCGTACCTTTAAGAGGACGCCCACACCCTTCACAGGCGGCGTTGTTCAGTAGGCCGTTGTCATAATCGACCATCCAACTGAATAGCCCCGCGAGATTCCATTTTTTCACATACTCGCCTTTGGCCTTGACCGTGCGAGGCGTATCGGCGGAAATGAACAATTTAGTAGTCGGATTGTAGAGAAAGTCGGCATCGGCCTTGTCGTCGGTGTACAAGATGAAGCCATTGAGCTGGGTCTTATTCTCCAAGTCCAGATAGTTGTAAATCATATCTGGGAGTTCGATTACGCCACTTTCAAAAGAACCTTGCGTGTCAGTACCGACATGTGGGGCGTATGTCCCAATCAAAGGGGTAACACTTGTCAGCATTGCCTGTTGCGCATTTCGACTGTAGCCCGCGTATCCCAAACAGATTTTTCTCGAATCAACACCCAGCCCCAGCAAGTACTGCACCGCGGAATGCACTGAGTTCTCGGTGATATCAGTCGGGTCGCTGCGATACAGGTTGCAATGGTGCTGGAGCCTTGTTGCCCATGGCGTGCCAAAGAAGTCGTAACACATCAAGTTGACAAAATCGACGCCAGCCTGGATCAACAACGGAATATTGGACTTGGCCAACTTCACCGGGTCGGCAATGGAAGCAATGCTGATTTCCACACTCGGCAACTTGGCCTTTACCGCTTGTATCAGCACCGCAAAGTAAGCAGCGTCATTGTCATCGTATTTGTTCGGCTTCCAGTTTTCCCCGTTTCCTGGTGCATTGCCGGGAGCTCCTGGGTACTCCCAATCAATATCAATGCCTTCAAACATGGGGAATTTTTGAAAGATGGCGACAATGGAGTCGACAAGAATGGGAAGCCTGACTGGATCACGGACGAGATCGAAAAAGGCTTCACTCATCGACCAGCCGCCCAGGCTGAGCGAAACTTTCATGCTCGGGTTGGCCGCTTTGAGCTTACCCAATGCACCCAAGACCCCCTGTGCTTTGGCGGGGTCAAAAAGCTCATTGTATTTTTCGCCTACATAACTCCCGAACCCACAATTGATATAGGCTGCGACACACCCCCAGGGATCAGTAAGTGCCGCCTTGGACATCCAGAGTTTCTCTGCTGCGTTCAGCTCTGCCTGAGTCGGGGGGACGTTCGGCACCGGCTCGTGGTCCCAGTAGTGTGCTGCTCTGGCGATAACGTTTCTATTGACTCCAAGGTCTCCAACAATCGCTGCAAAACCCAGCACAATCTTGTCAAAAGTCCCTGTCTTGCCCTCAAGCCTCATGATGTCGGTACCGCGTCCTCCGATGACATAACTCGGGTCGGGCTGACCGGGACCGTCGCCGTAACGTGGATCACCGATCCCCCAATCGCTGAGATAACCGAAAGTCATGAACTCGTTTGGCTCATACTGATTGAACACATTTTTTGTAACCCGGCCTGGGGTCCAGGACAACTGATCATCTCGCGTACTGGGGGAAAACCCATTAACCACATAGGTTTTTTCAGCCGCACCAATACCCCAGTTAATTGCGCCCGTACCCACTTTAGTGCCGGGGTCCGACGGATGGACAAGATCACTCACTCTCCCCGCCCGGCCTTGCTGTGTTAATCCAGTTGCTTTGGCGGTCATGATGTTTTCTCCCTGCACGCGTAGATGAGTCACGAGTTCATGAGCAAGTTTTACGCGGAGCACAACACAACGCCTACCTGTCAAAGTTGACAGTGCCGACGAGTGGTATTCAGGGATTGAGGATCGCAAAGAAGAAAGCCGCGACAAGGATTGAATATCCTCTCGCGGCTCAGATGATTCTATAAATGCGGTGCTGGCACCGCAGTGGATCAAACCACCAGCGACAGCAACAAAATAAAGCCCAGCGCAACAACGGACAGGATKGTTTCCATCGCGGTCCAGGTCTTGAAGGTTTCGGCCACGGTCATGTTGAAGTACTGCTTGACCAGCCAGAAGCCGGCGTCGTTAACGTGTGACAGGATCAACGAACCCGCGCCGGTGGCCAGCACCAGCAACTCGCGGTTCACGCCCGGAATCATCCCCACCACCGGCACCACGATACCTGCACCGGTAATGGTCGCCACAGTCGCAGAACCAGTGGCCACGCGGATCACCGCCGCGACCAGCCAGGCCAGCAGGATCGGCGAAATCTGCGCGCTCACCGCCATGTGGCCGATCACATCGCCCACACCACTGGTCACCAGCATCTGCTTGAAGCCACCACCGGCACCGATGATCAGAATGATCGCCGCAGTTGGCGCCAGGCTGGCGTCGAGCAGTTTGAGGATCTGTTTGGAGCCGATGCCCTGACGATGCCCGAAGGTGTACAGCGACAGCAGCAACGCCAGCAGCAACGCCGAGATCGGGTGACCGATCATGTCCATCCAGGTGCGGAAGAAATGCCCGTCCGGCAGTGCGATGTCGGCAAAGGTTTTCAGCAGCATCAGGAACACCGGCAACAGCACGGTGATCAGCGTGATGCTGAAGCTCGGCAAGGTGCTGGAGTGAGGTTCGCGAGCCAGTTGATCCACCAGTTCCTGGTTAGGATGACCGGGGATGTACTTGGCGATGAACGTGCCGTAGATCGGGCCGGCAATGATCGCGGTCGGCAACGCAACGATCAGACCGTAGAGAATGGTTTTACCGATGTCCGCACCAAACACCCCGATGGCCAGCAATGGACCCGGGTGCGGCGGAACCAGTCCGTGCACGGCGGACAGACCGGCCAGCAACGGGATACCGATCTTGATGATTGAAACGCCGGTGCGCCGGGCCACGATGAACACCAGCGGAATCAGCAGCACAAAACCGATTTCGAAGAACAACGGGATACCGACCAGGAAGGCCGCAAACATCATGGCCCATTGCACGCGCTCTTTGCCGAACGCGCGAATCAGGGTCTGGGCGATCTGATCCGCCCCGCCCGACTCGGCCATCATTTTGCCAAGCATGGTACCCAGCGCCAGGATGATCCCGACAAACCCGAGCACCCCACCGAAACCGTCCTGGAACGCCTTGATGATGGTGCCAATCGGCATGCCCGAGGTCAGCCCGAGAAAAGCCGCTGCGATGATTAATGCAATGAAGGGGTGAAACTTGAACTTGGTGATCAGGACGATTAATCCGATCACGGTGATCACTGCATCAAGCAGCAAAAACGACTCGTGGGACATGCCAAACATGGGGGGTATCTCCTGTTTGTTGTTGTTATTGAAGCGGGTTATTCAGAAGCCGTCAGGACAGCGCTATCTCTTGCAGCAACACTCAGCCGGCGAGTTTCAAACCATGGCTGAGCCACCAGGCGTGAGCCTGCCGGGCGAGTTCATCGACGTTGTGCTTCGAGGCATCGAGCGCCAGGGTCAGTGGCTCGCCAACGGGGGATTCAAGAGTCGCGAACTGGCTGGCGATCAAGGTCGACGGCATGAAATGCCCCGGACGATGAGCCACGCGATCGGCGGCGACTTCAGGGGTCAACTCGAGGAACACAAAACCCAGGCCCGGCAAGGCGCTGCGCAAGCGTTCACGGTAACTGTGCTTGAGCGCCGAGCAGGTCAGCACCGGGCGTGCGCCCGAGGCATCGACGCGACGCAGCTCATCGCACAGGCTGTCGAGCCAGCCAGCCCGGTCGTCGTCGTTGAGAGGAATGCCTGCGCTCATCTTTTCGATATTGGCAGCAGGGTGAAAGGTATCGCCTTCAATGCCGGTTGCACCGCTCAGCTGGCACAGGGCTTCGCTGACGCTGGACTTGCCGCAGCCGGCCACGCCCATGATGACCAGGGCGGTGATAGGTTGACTCATGTAACACCTCAGCGCGCAGACAGCGCTACCTTTGCTACGTGAAACTCTAGTGCAAAAGCAGGCATTGCCGACGCCTTCTTGTCATTTTTATGGGTTGCAGCACGTTCTTTCCCAACGCCAAAAAGCAGGGATCAGGCAAACCCTGCTCAAGCATTTGCAGCCGCATCGAGACAGCGCTACCTTAGTGCCTTGAATTTTGTTTGGCAAGCAGCCCGATGACCTCCACTAAAAACGATAAAAATACTCGCACCACCGGCCGCCCTACCCTCAACGAAGTCGCCCGTCTGGCAGGCGTGAGTCCAATCACCGCGTCCAGGGCCTTGCGCGGCATCAGCACCGTCGCCACCGAGTTGGTGGAAAAGGTCCAGCAGGCCGCGCTCGAACTGAACTACGTGGTCAACCCCGCCGCCCGCGCCCTGGCTTCGGCCCAGAGCCATTCGGTGGTGGTCCTGGTGCCATCGCTGTCGAACCTGCTGTTCATCGAAACCCTTGAAGCCATCCATCAGGTGCTGCGTCCCAAAGGCTTCGAAGTGCTGATCGGCAACTATCACTATTCCCGTGATGAAGAAGAGAACCTGCTGCGCAACTACATGGCCTATCAGCCAAGAGGGTTGCTGCTGACCGGCTTCGATCGTACCGAAAGTGCCCGCCGGATGATCGAAACCAGCAATATCCCCTGCGTCTACATGATGGATCTGGACCCGGGCGCCGGCCTGAACTGCGTCGGCTTCTCGCAATTGAGTGCCGGCGAAACCGCCGCACAACACTTGATCTCCCGCGGTCGGCGGCACCTGGCCTACATCGGCGCACAACTCGACCAACGCACCTTGCTGCGCGGCGAAGGTTTCCGGCGTGCCTTGCAGCAAGCGGGCCTGTACGACCCGGACCTTGAGTTGCTGACACCGCGTCCCTCTTCGGTGGGCCTTGGCGGCGAATTATTCCTGCAGATGATGGCGAGCCATCCGCAGGTCGACGCAATCTTCTTCGGTAACGACGACCTGGCCCACGGCGCCCTGCTCGAAGCCATGCGCCACGGGATCAAGATCCCCGAACAAGTCGCCGTCCTCGGCTTCAACGACCTGCCAGCCTCGGCGCACATGGTGCCGCGCCTGAGCAGCATCAGCACCCCGCGTGAAGCCATCGGCCGCCGCGCTGCTGAGCACATGCTGACCTTGATGGCCGGCAATTCGATCGCCAAACCGGTGGTCGACATGGGCTTTGAGTTGAAGGTTCGCGAGAGTACCTAGGAAACCCGCTCTCGGACATTCCCGCCAACACCCTGGGATCCGTCCCACAGATTTGTCGGAAACGCTTGCCATCGATTTTTTTGCGCGTGCCGTAGCCTCTCTGGAGCTGCTTTTAACCGCCCCCAGGAGTCTTATGTCATGCACACGGACCCGCAAAATCAGCAATGGTTACTCTCACGCTGGAGCGAAGCGCTGGCGACCGAGGCGTTCACGTCTCGCCGGATAAGCCTCGGCCATCTGGCCGATACGCTCGAGCTCAGCGCCCGCGCAAGCTTTCAGCGCTTGTTGCAGGCGCTGCTGCGCGAAGGCCTGCTGAATCCCGAAGTCCTGCAAGCCAAGGGCTCGATGCATTGGCTCACGCTGCTCGATGGTGCCCGGTTGTGCTTCGAAGGACTCATCCCCACGCGGATGAACAGCTGGGACATACAGGGCGACATCACGCTGCATCGCCCTGAATCCCCAGCACAAAAACTGCTGTTTCCTTCACAGTTGCTAAACCTGCTCTGCACGCAACTTGAGCCTTTACCGTCGCCCGAAGTGCTCGTTCGCCTGGCCGAAGAACTTGATGACAGCTTCTGCAACGCCACCTTGTGCCAGGCCTTTCACCACGGCTGGAGCCGGCAACTGCGTGAACAGTTCAAGCTCGCCGATGACGATAATCTGCTGACCTGGCTCAAGAGCAACCCCGCCCACCCGAACCCGACATCGTTGCTTGAACAGTGGGGCACGCTGGGTCATCCCTGGCACCCGAACTACAAGACCAAGCTTGGCTTGGGCACCCCTGAGGTCATTGCTTTATCACCGGAATTCGAAGCCTGCGTGCCCGTCGTCCTGTGCGCCTTGCATCGGCAATGGGCTCACGTCGAATCATTGAACGAACCCGAGCATTACCGCGACTGGTGGCAAGGGCATTTCCCGCTCGCGACCGAACAATTGACCCGGCACCTTCTAACCCAAGGCCTCGACCCGGATGACTACCTGCCCCTCCCCGTCCATCCATGGCAAGCCGCAGAGGAACTACCGCGCTCGTTCGCTCGCGAGATTGCCGACCGCGTGCTGGTCATGACCAGCATCATTGCGTTCAACGGTCAGCCGACCATGTCGTTTCGCACCCTGGTGCCCACTGCAAACCGCTGCTCACCGATGGTCAAGCTTCCGGTAGCGCTGCGACTGACCAGCGTGCAACGCACCCTTTCACCACGCTCGGCACGCATGGGGCCAAGGGTCAGCGGATTGTTGCTGCGAATACTCAAGCAGGAGCCGCAGATTCGAGCCGTGTTGAACATCGTGCCGGAACGTATTGGCGTGCATTACGCGCCGCAACCAGCGGATGACCAACGCTCCCGGCACCTGGCGGTGCTTTACCGGGACAACCCGTCGAGCGTGCTGCAGCCGGGCGAAATGGCCGTTCCCGTTGGCAGCCTGTTCGCCCTGGATGAACACGGACAACCGTTACTGCGCCAGTGGATCAGGTTGGCCCAGGGAGGCGACGGCAGACCGGAACTGCTGCGTTTTTTCCGTGACTATCTATCGATCGCCGTTCCCGGACTGCTCGGTCTGTACCTGATCTACGGCGTCGCCTTCGAGGCGCACCAGCAGAACAGCTTCATGGTCATGAGTGCCGAAGGACAGTTGAGCCGGTTGATGGTGCGTGACTTCGGCGACATCCGGATACACCGCCAGACCTTGCACCGGCAAGGCCTCGACCTTCAGTTGCATGACCCGCAGATGACGCTGTATGACGATGCGGACTTCGTGCGCGACAAACTCTTGCACACCACCTTCATGTGCCATCTCGGGGAGCTGGTTCTGCTCTGTGCCCGGCATTGGAAGATGCCGGACGATGCACTCTGGAATGAGCTGGCCATTCAGGTCAGCGACTGCTTTGACCACCTGCGCGAACGGGTCGAGCCACAGCGCTGGGCAATCGAGCGTCTGGCCTTGCTGAAACAGGACTGGCCGGCCAAATCGTTCATGCGTATGCGCTTGCTCGACAGTGCGCTCGATATCGTCGGTCGCCTGAGCAACCCACTTCGCGTGCACTCGTAAAATACTCGCAAGAGCGACCAAAAAGGTTTTCGATCAAGTAACAGCACTTGATCGAAAACCCGCTTTAGTTGCACGACGTTTTAACCAAGTTGCAATGTCGAGTTGAACTGGCTGATGGCGTCCACCACATGCCGTGAACCCTGTTGAATTTCCAGGATCACCTCGCCCGCTTCATTGGCCAGTTCCACGCCAAGTCCAGTACGACTCAAACTTGATTGCATGCTCGACACTGCACTCAAGGACAAGTCGTGGTTCTTGCGCACCACTTCCACAATTTCCACGGTTGCGTGGCTGGTTCGTGCCGCCAGGCTACGCACCTCGTCGGCAACCACCGCAAATCCTCGCCCATGTTCACCGGCCCGCGCAGCCTCGATAGCGGCGTTGAGTGCCAGCAGATTGGTCTGATCGGCGATACCGCGAATGGTCTGAACAATGGTGCCGATGATGTCGGACTGCTTGCTCACCGCATCGATGCTGAGGGCCGCTTCGTTGAGATCCCTGGAGATCTCTTCGATGATCTGCACGGTTTGCTGCACCACCTGCGAACCTTTCTGGGCACACGCATCGTTTTGCACCGAGGTTGAATGGGCCGACTCGGCAGCGGTCTGCAACGTGGTCATTTGCCGGGTGATGTCGCTGGCGAATTTGACCACTTTGTACAAGCGCCCCTTGGTGTCGAAGATCGGGTTGTACGAAGCTTCGAGAAAGACCATGCGACCGTGTTTGTCGACCCGTTCAAACCGACGCGAATGGAACTCGCCGCGGTTGAGCGATGCCCAGAACGCCTTATAGGCCGCCGACTCGCTCTCCGAGCGATGACAGAACAGGCTGTGGTGCTGACCTACTACTTCGTTAAGCGAATAGTGCATGGTCTGCAAGAAGTTATCGTTGGCAGTCATCACCCTGCCGTCGGGGGAGAATTCGATCACCGCCATGGCGCGGCCCAGGGCATTCACTACGCTCTGGCTTTCATGCTCTTTATTGATTCGGGCCGTGATGTCCGAGGTCACTTTGATCACGCTTCGTACTTGCCGGTCAGTTCCGATCACCGGCATATAACTGGCCTCAAGCCAGACTTCCTTACCGCTCTTGTTCAAGCGCAAGAAAGTGCCACTGTTTGATTCGCCACGACCCAGCTCACGCCAGAAGCGCTGGTAATCTTCGCTCTTGGCGTACTCCTCTTCACAGAAAATCCGGTGATGCTTGCCGCGCAGTTCCTCGATGGAATAGCCGACGGCCCTACAAAAGTTTTCGTTGGCCTCGAGGATCACACCGGTAGGGTCAAACTCGATCATGGCCATGGAGCGGCTGATTGCCGCCAACTTGGCATTGGCCTCGGTCAACGCGCAGCTAAATCGCTCTATCTCAAGCAGGTCGGACTTGTGGTGTCGATTGAACATGGTGGTATCACCTTCAGCACTGTCTTTTAACGAACGGAAGTTCCCAGTCTTTCACTGGACTTACGACAACTTTCCACAGAACAGGCAAACGCATCCTCACACGAAGGATAAGAGTCAGGTGATCAATGATGATTAATCGGAGTGTCCATAACGCAACGCTCTTATCAAGCCATCCTTTTCTTGATGCCCCGTGCAGGAGCCAACCCAACATTCACAAGTAACTCCCTCTAAGAAACACTCCTTTTCACCGCAGTGCCTTGAGTTGCACACTCTTATCGATCATTCAATTTACAACCGGGCGCAACACACTGACTCAAGCACAATCAGGCTGAGGCATCGAGACGTTCACGCTTTATAAACTAACCGGCATCAGTCGCTACGAGTGAGCATAGACAGCAACGCCACGGATGCAAGGCCATCAATATGCCATCTTTTTATCGACGGTCAGAACGCTGCGGGATGGAGCATCGCCAGCAGCGCCTGCACCGCCGCAGAGGGTTCCCTGAGCGGTGTGGCGACCAGCGCAAATTCTCGATCAACAGGCACTGCCAACGGCAATACGCGCAACCCCTTGCGATTGGCTGGCAAGGTCATTTCCGGAACCAGCGTCACCCCGACGTTTTCCCGAACCAGTGTGAACGCACTGCCCCACTCCCTAACTTCAACCCGGACATCCAGCAGCGCAAGACCTGCATCCGCTGCCAGGCTGCGGGCATTGACGCTGCATCCGCCAGTGGCCAGCACGAACGGCTGCCCGACCAACGTCTCCAACCTCAATCCGTGCTCGTGGTTTCCTCGAGCCAATGGGTGCGCCATCGGCAGCACCGCAACCCAGGTATCTCGCCCCAACATTCCAGCGTTGCGTTCAGGTGGAGGATTGAGCACCACGCCCAGATCAACCAGGCCAGCGCCAAGCAACGCTTCAACTTCGTTGTCGCTGACCTCCAGCGCCACCACCTGAATACCGGGATAAAGTTGCTTGAACTGGCGCAACAGCGGCGGCAGAAACGTTGCAAGCACCATCGGAAAACTGGCCAGGCGAATAGTGCCACGCTGAATGTCTCGCGCCGCGTCGGCGGTAGTCCGGATGGTCTCAAGGGCCTGAAGCATCACCCGCGCCTGTTCGATCACGTGCACGCCGACCGCGGTCGGCAAGGTCTGACGGTTTTCCCGGACAAACAGTTGAATACCGAGCATATCCTCAAGCAAAGCCAGCGCTTGGCTAGCCCCCGACTGAGTCATGCCGACATGCTCGGCAGCGCGTGTGATGTTGCCCGTGTCCGCGATAGCCACCAACATCCGCCAATGCATCAGGTTCATCATCGCAGTAGCTGTCCTTATGGTTGCTGTCTGAAAGATTAATTTTACGAAGTGCGCGAGCGACTATGACACTGATCAAAACCCTCACCTGGAACCCTGATCATGAAGTTGTATTTTTCGCCTCAAGCCTGTTCCCTTGCTCCGCACATTGTTCTGCGTGAACTGCAACTGCCATTCGAGCTGGTCCGCGTCGACAACCGAACGAAGAA
The DNA here is from genome assembly GCF_056396945.1 of Pseudomonas sp. 05N432. Lineage (NCBI taxonomy): Bacteria > Pseudomonadati > Pseudomonadota > Gammaproteobacteria > Pseudomonadales > Pseudomonadaceae > Pseudomonas > Pseudomonas sp. 05N432. The sequence goes on from NZ_JBFTMM010000019.1 coordinate 93,384, forward strand.
GACCGCCGACGGTGCCGACTTTCTTGCGATCAATCCGAAAGGTTATGTCGCGGCGCTGCAACTGGATAACGGCGATGTGCTGACCGAGGGACCGGCAATCCTGCAATACCTTGCCGATCTTCGCCCGCATGCCGGTCTTGCACCGGCATGCGGTTCCTGGGAAAGAGTGCGTTTGCAGGAGGTCCTGAACTTCATTTCGAGTGAGATTCACGGCGGCCTGGGACTGCTGTTCAACGTGCAGTTTCCTGATCAGGTGAAAGCGCTCTTCAAGGAGAAACTGTTCAAGCGGTTTGCCGTGCTGACCCAGACACTGGAACAACAGGATTATCTGCTGGGCGAACGCTTCAGCATCGCTGATGCCTATCTGTTCAGCGTACTGCGGTGGACTTCCTTGTTTGATATCGACCTGAAGCAATGGCCGTCGCTGGAGCGTTTTCAGGCGCGGATTGGCTCACGGCCTGCGATAAGCGAGGCGCTGGCGGCGGAAGTGGCGCACGCCTGAAGATTGATTGCTGACAAGCCGGCGATGGCGACTTCATGGGCGCCATCACCGGTGAATGACGCGCCTACAAACTGCTGCTGACTTTCGTCGCGACCTGCGTTGGTACCCAGCCTTGCCACACCTGCGGTTGCTCGCGCAGGAAGGCTTGTGCGACTTCACGCGGTTTTTGGCGTTTTTCGCTCATCTGGCCGAGGGTCTGGTTCAGCAGATCGATCGGTAAATCGACTTTCTCGAAGAACGCCACCAGGTCCGGGTATTGGGCCTTGAACGGTGCCGAGACACCAATGGCCAGGTTGGCCGGCATCGAGCGCGTACCTTGTGGATGCGGGTTGTTGGCGTCGGCCAGGGTTTTCCAGGCCTCGGCGTTGAAGGCCGGCTCGTCGAGCTTCACCAATTTGAAACGCCCCAACAGCGGGGTCGGCGACCAGTAGTAGAAAAGTACTGGTTTGCCACGCCGAATCGACGAACTGACCTCGGCATCCAGCGCCGCCCCCGAGCCGGTACGGAAGTTGACGAAGCTCTCGGTCAACGCATAGGCCTTGAGCTTCTGGCTGTTGACGATCTCCGAGGTCCAGCCGGTCGGGCTGTTGAGGAAGCGGCCACGAGTCGGGTCTTCCGGATCCCGGAACACGTCCTTGTAGCGCGCCAGATCGGCGACCGATTTCAGCTCCGGCGCCAGCGGTTTGATCCCGCGCTCGGGGTCGCCCTTGATCACGTATTCCGGCACCCACCAGCCTTCGGTGGCGCCTTTGACGGTATCGCCCAGACCGAACACTTTACCCTCGGCCTGTGCCTTGACCCAGGCCGGACTACGCCCCGCCCACTCCTCGCCGATGACCTGAATATCATCCTTGGCCAACGCGGCTTCAAGACTGACGGTGCTGCCCGGCAGCGTGTCGGTCGGGTAGCCGTAACCTTTCTCGACGATCAAGCGCAGGATCTCGGTGATCAGGCTGCCGCTTTCCCAGGTGATGTCGCCGAAGTGGATCGGCGCGACTTTTTCCGTCGCGGAGGCCTGTGTCGCCACAAGACTGAAGAGCAATAGCKAACTGCCGAGCCAGGTTTTGATTGATCTCATGCGGACCTCAGGGTGGGGGGTGTGAGCAATGGTTGATTGGCGCTGCGCTGGCAAAGCGTATGACAGCGGGTCATGTAGACGCTGACCGAACGCTGGGAGATGCCCAGTTCGGCGGCGATTTGCGGGTAAGTCAGGCCTTCAAGCCGTGACAGCAGGAACGTCGCCCTGACCTTGCCCGGCAAGCGGTCAAGCGCCTGGTCGAGAACACTCAAGGTCTGCAACTGCTGCGTCAGGTCTTCCGGCGACGGCCCTTGGCAGGGCTGAATGTGCTGCAACTGATCGAGGTGATCACGCTCGCGGTCCCGTCGGCGCCAGAGACGATAAATTACCCGCTGAGCAACGGTGGTCAGCAAGGCGCGGGGCTGTTGGATCGACGTCAGGTTTGGCGAGTCGAGGAGCTGCGCAAAGGCCTCGGCGGCGACATCTTCGGCGCTGATGCCAGCATCGAGGTAGCCGCGCAAGCGATTGCACAACCAAACATAATGACAGCGGAACAATCCGCCCACGTATTCGCTGTGAGAAAGGTCGGTGCCGGACATGGAGGCTCCAAAAATAGGGTGGCGCTGAATGTCCGGTGGTCCGGTACAGCGATCCTAGCAAGGAGCCTTATTCTTTAATAATACTTAAAAACTATTTTTATATATCTCTTAGAAATATAAATTTTCAGTTTGCCCAGCGCTCGTTTCAACTCTCAACGCAAGCGCCCGAATCCTAGCTCTTCGGCCTCTTGCCGGTAATCAAGAAGGATCTGATAGTCACTTTCAGTGGCCGGCAACACCTCGTGGAGCCCCAGGATTTCAACCACATCAGGCAGTTCATTCAACGCCTGGTTCATCACCTCGCGGAGGTGCTCGATTTGCCCGTCCGTCAGGCTGGCGACACCGATATACGGCAAGGTCGGGCTGAACGCACTGCGCGCCACCACCCGCAATCCTTCGCCTTCCTGCGGTGCATGCCGCGCCAGATAGGCGAACGTCACGCTGTCGATGGCCGCCAGGTCCGCGCGCCCGTCACGCAGCCAGCGCAGGCTTTCACGGTGACTACCGCTGACCGCAACGCTGGAGAAAAACTGACCATTGCGTTGCAACGCAGCGATGCGGTGACGCAACAGATTCATCCCGCTGTTGGAGTCCTCGCCATTGATCACCGCTCGGCTACCCTGCAGCGCCGGCAAAGTTCGGCGCGGGTCGTCGGCCCGGGTCAGCAGCAGGCTGCAATGATTACCAGCGCTGCTGTCCGGCAGTTCATAACGCGGTCGACCGATCACCCGCACCTGTCCGCGCAACGCTGTCATCAGTGGATAGCCGCAGGTCTGGGTGAGCAGCAATTGCGGGGCCAGCCAAAGCTCCATCAACGACAAGCCTTCAGCGCTCAAGCGGGTCGCGCCGAGCCGCTCGACGATGCGCGCCAGCCACTGTTCATTGGCCTGACGTATCGGCTCGGGGGCGACGTACATCAGTAACTCTGCAAAACCTGAAATCATGCCGCTTCTCAACTGAAAGGATGCTGCGGACTGTCCACGGGACTGAGCCCGTGCCGACGCAACAGCTCACCATAACCGCGCACCAGAAACCCGCCACTGCGTGCCTGCCATTGATCACGTCGCGCGCGATAAACCTGCGGCAAATAGAACCACGGCAACCCCGGCAGATCGTGATGCACCAGGTGCAGGTTCAGGTTCAGGAACAACCAGCGCCAAGGCCAGGCAGCCTCGTTGAGCACCGTGCGCTTTTGCGATTCGCGGTGCGGACGATGTTCATAGTAGGAACGGATCGCCCCTACCGACAACGCCGGCACGCTGATCAAGAACAGGTAATGCCAGACGGGAACAACACTGTAACCCGCGATGAAGGTCAGCATCAGCACAGTCACCGTGCCATGGGTCAGCCACATCAACCAGGCCTGGCGATTGCCTTGGCGCAAGCGCTGGAGTTCTTCCCTGGCCAGCGCCAGCAAGGCCAGCGGCGCACCGACGGCGAAGCGCCCCAGCAGGGTTTTGTTCAGCCAGTGCAGGCTGCGCTCGAACACTGAACTGCCCTGCCACTGTCGTGTGCTCACGTAACGACTTTCCGGGTCGCGACCGGGTAACGTCAGGTCTTCGTCGCGGTGATGCAGAAGGTGGCTGTCGCGGTACAGGGTGTACGGGTACCAGACGGCAAAAGGTGCGTAGCCGAGGAGTTTGTTCAACGAGGTAAAGCGCGTCGGATGCCCATGCAACAGCTCATGCTGGACCGACATCCACAGCACCACGATCGGTATCAGCAGCAGCGTACTCAACCAAAGCCCGAGCCAGGCACTGGCCAGCAGTACGCCAAACCAGGCCGCGTACACGCCGATCAACAGCAGCCAGGTAGGCCATTCACTGCGACCGGCAAACGTTCGGCGCAGGGTTTCAATTTCTTCACGCAGGTTTTGATCAAGGTAATAGGACATGGCTCGGCTCAGAACAGGACAAGCCAACAGACAAATGTCGGCCTTATCCCCTTCTGTGCAACGAAGCAGGGAAATCTTGCAGATCGATGACTGGTTTACCTGGAAGTGAATACTTGAGAATGAACGCGGAGCCCGATTGCCGGGCTCCGTCAAAGCGGGCTCAGTGCCCGAACACACCGACCTTCTTGGCCTTCTTGTCAGCGCGTTTTTCAACGGCTGTCTTGGTCGGTTTCTTTTTCGCCGCTTTCTTCGAATCCATGCCTTTGCTCATGATGCACGCTCCACCAACTGGGAATATGAGATCAGGTATACACCTATCTCGCAGCGTTGGTTCTTTTATAATAGGCGCATTTTTCGCAGTGACCCCCTCGCACATGCCCAACACCCAATACACCCAGCTTGCCGAGCCACTGTGGCCGTTGCTGAACAAGTTTTACCGCAGTCACCAGTCATCGATGAAAGCGGTTCGCGATGCTCAACTGTGGGTAGGCAAGCGCGACGAGATCATCGCCGGGCTCTGTTTGCGGCCGATGACGGAGGGGTTTTGGCTGACGGGGTTATTTGTCGACCCGGCCCTTCGGGGACAAGGTATTGCGGGGGCGTTGATGGCCCAGGCACTGGTGCAGATCAAGGCGCCGGTATGGCTGTTCTGCCACCCGGACTTGCGCAGTTTTTATGAGTGCAATGGCTTCACTGCGGACCCGTTGTTGCCCTATGCACTGGCCGAGCGCCTGGCTCGCTATAAACGCAACAAGCCGATGATCGCCATGGGTTTTCAAACTGTGGGAGCGCGTTGAGGTTTCGGATCAATCATCAGCCGTCGGGTCGAGATCCGGGAACATCACCTCGGTAAACCCGAACTTGCGAAAGTCGGTGATCCGCGACGGGTACAACCGGCCGATCAGGTGATCGCATTCGTGCTGTACCACTCGGGCGTGAAACCCCGAGGCGATTCGCACAACCGGCTCGCCCTTGGGATCGAAGCCTTCATAACGAATGTGCTGATAACGCTCGACCGCCCCCCGCAGCCCCGGCACGGACAGGCAACCTTCGAAGCCCTCTTCCAGCGTCGGATCAAGCGGCGTAATCAACGGGTTGATCAAAATCGTCTGCGGTACGGCGTCAGCGTCCGGGTAACGTTCGCTGTGCTCGAAGCCGAAGATCACCAACTGCAGGTCGACACCGATCTGCGGGGCTGCCAGGCCAACGCCGCCGACACTTTCCATGGTCTGGAACATGTCATCGATCAACTGCCACAGTTCAGGGCTGTCGAACATTTCGGCCGGTACCGGCGGAGCGATACGCAGCAAGCGCTCATCGCCCATTTTCAGAATTTCACGGATCATCGTCAGGCTTCGTCAGTGGTCGGGTTGAGCGAGTGGTCCCGGCCCAGTCCCGAAACATGGTGTTTTTCGTCGTGTTCGCCGAAGTCCTTGGCACCAGGATGCTTGCCTTCGCTCGACATGTGATCGATCACCGCATTCATTTCCGCGCCGAGCAACAGCACTGCAGCGGAAATATAGAAGTACAGCAACAACACGATAATCGCGCCGATACTGCCATACATGGCATTGTAGTTGGCGAAGGTCTTGACGTAGTAACCAAAACCCAGCGAAGCGACGATCCACACCACCACCGCCAGCACCGAGCCCGGCGTGATGAAGCGAAACCGCTGTTTCACATCAGGCATCACGTAATAAATCAACGCAACCGCAACCATCAGCAAAATGACGATCACCGGCCAGCGCAGTATCGTCCACAACGTGACGATGAATTCTTCCATGCCGATCTGCGACGCAATCCATTCCATCACCTGCGGGCCGAGCACCATCAAGGCCGCAGCGACCAGCAGCATGCCGGCAACGCCAACGGTATAGAAAATCGACAGCGGGAAACGCTTCCAGATCGGCCGGCCTTCGACCACATCGTAGGCCGCGTTCATCGCGCTCATCATCAGCCGCACACCCGCCGAGGCGGTCCACAGGGCGATGACGATACCCACCGAAAGCAATCCACCCTTCGATTGCTGGAGCTGGTCGATCACCGGGTTCACTTGCTCCAGCGCTTGCGGCGGCAATACCAGCTCTGACTGAAGGCGCAGCCAGGAAAAGAAATCCGGCAGGTGCAGGAAACCGATCAGGGCAATCAGGAACAGAATGAAGGGAAACAGCGAGAACAGCATCTGATAGGCCAGCGCCGAGGCATACGTCGACATCTCGTCATTAATAAACTCGGTGACGGTGCGCATCATCACGCGGTGCAAGGGCAAGCCTTTCAACTCCGGGAACATCATAGCGTCTCCTTTCGCCGCAAAAGGGTTGAAGTCGGGAGCGACTCAGGGGCCGTTTTCTACATCAAAGTAACCTACTTGGCGACCTTGGAACAATTTCGGGGAAAATGAACAATAAAAGTCGACATAAAAACGGCCATCCGTGGATGGCCGTCGCGGTGTATTAACGCGGGCTATCGGATCAGGCTTTATCGATGGTTTTCTTGATCGCATCTTTGGCCTTGCCGAGCGCTTGCTGGGCTTCGCCTTTCTTCTCCTGAAGCTTGCCTTCGGCTCGCAACTTGGGATTGTCGGTGGCTTTACCCACACCTTGCTTGACGTTGCCGACCGCTTCGTTGGCCAGGCCTTTAACTTTATCGCCAGTGCTGCTCATGGTATTTCTCCTGTGAACACTCAAAGGTCAGTGACTACGTAGAGGTTGACCTGAGGACGTTGCACAGAGTTTCATTTATTTTCGCCCGGTCATTTCATCAGCACATGCAGGTTGGGCTTTATGTTTGCGGGCTTTGCCCCGAGAATGCGCAACGTATTCAGGCCGTGGCGCTGAAGATCCAATCCCGTAGGAACGTTATGAAACTCGATAAAAAGCAGGCCATTGCCCGCAGAAACCAGGAACTCGGCGGTGCAGTGCTTGGCGTCAACAACTGCCATTTCACCGAATTGAACCGCAACCGCAATATCTGGTGGTTTGATATCCCGGTTGCGCGCCTGGCCATTGGTCAGTACGAGTGGGTTCACCTGCTGATGCATACACCCGCCACCGACGAACTGCTGCACCTGAAAGTGCCGACGGTGTTCCTGCGCGAGAAACTCGAAGGCCTGGTGGTGCGCAATGAAGGCAAGCGCAAGGCGGCCCTGAGCCTGGAACTGAGTGCCGACAAGGACTCGTACCTTCAGGACATGCGCCCGGCTGGCACCAACGTCAATTTCGCGCAGTTCCGCCTCTGACAGCAAAAGATCTGAAGAAACAAAAAGCCCCGCATCTGCGGGGCTTTTGTTTTATGCGCTGACCTTCTTCAAGCCAAGTTTCTTCAGCTCTTCGTCACGCAGTTCGCGGCGCAGGATCTTGCCGACGTTGGTGGTCGGTAGCGCATCGCGGAACTCGATGGCTTTCGGCACTTTGTAACCGGTGACATTGGCACGCATGTGTGTCATCACCTGCTCTTTGGTCAGGGTTACCCCCGGTTTGGCGACGATGAAAATCTTGATCGCCTCGCCCGACTTCTCGTCCGGTATACCAATGGCTGCGCATTGCAGTACGCCCGGCAAGGTCGCCAGTACGTCTTCGAGCTCGTTCGGATAGACGTTGAAACCGGAGACCAGAATCATGTCTTTCTTGCGATCGACAATGCGCATGTAGCCGTCTGGCTGGATCAGCGCGATGTCACCGGTCTTCAACCAGCCTTCGCTGTCCAGGATTTCGTCGGTGGCTTCCTGGCGCTGCCAGTAGCCTTTCATCACTTGCGGACCTTTCACGCACAGCTCACCGATTTCTCCCACAGGCTGTTCAACGCCGGCATCGTCGATGACTTTGCACAGGGTCGACGGAACCGGAATACCGATCGTCCCCAACTGAATGTTCTGGTTTGGATTGACGGTGGCTACCGGGCTGGTTTCGGTCATGCCGTAACCTTCACAGATGGCGCATCCGGTGACGGCTTTCCAGCGTTCGGCAGCGGCCAGTTGCAGGGCCATGCCACCGGACAGGGTGATTTTCAGGCCTGAGAAGTCCAGTTTGCGGAACGCTTCGTTGTTGCACAGCGCCACGAACAAGGTGTTCAGGCCGACGAAACCACTGAACTTCCACTTCGACAGCTCCTTGACCATCGCCGACAGGTCGCGCGGGTTGCTGATCAGGATGTTGTGGTTGCCGATCAGCATCATCGCCATGCAATGAAAGGTGAAGGCATAGATGTGGTACAGCGGCAACGGCGTGATGAGGATTTCGCACCCTTCATTCAGGTTGGACCCCATCAGCGCCCGGCACTGCATCATGTTCGCCACCAGGTTGCGGTGGGTCAGCATTGCACCCTTGGCCACGCCGGTGGTGCCGCCGGTGTATTGCAGCACGGCAACGTCGCTGCTGGCCGGGTTGGCTTCGGTCACCGGCTGGCCGTGGCCTTTGCTCAACACCTCATTGAACTTGACGGCCTTGGGCAGGTGATAAGCCGGGACCATCTTCTTCACGTACTTGATGACGCTGTTGATCAGCAGGCGCTTGAGCGGTGGCAGCAGGTCGGCCACTTCGGTGACGATGACGTGCTTGACGCCCGTCTTGGGCACCACGGCCTCGGCCAGGTGCGCCATGTTCGCCAGGCACACCAGCGCCTTGGCGCCGGAATCGTTGAATTGGTGTTCCATTTCCCGCGCGGTGTACAGCGGGTTGGTGTTGACCACGATCAAGCCGGCACGGATGGCACCAAATACGGCGATCGGGTATTGCAGCAGGTTTGGCAGTTGTACGGCAATTCGATCGCCCGGCTGCAAATCGGTATGCTGTTGCAGGTAAGCGGCAAAAGCACCGGACAATTCGTACAGCTCACCGTAGGTGAGTGTCTTGCCGAGGTTACTAAAGGCCGGTTTGTTAGCGAAGCGTTGGCAGGATTGCTTTAACACTGCCTGAATATTCGGATACTCGTCTGGATTGATTTCGGCAGCAATTCCAGCTGGGTACTTATCCTTCCAAAAGTCTTCGATCATGGAAGCCCACTCCTCAGCAACGCGAATTCTTCACCGCATTTGATGCGATTATTATTGGTGTGTGTTTTTGGTGAATCCGGCGTTCTACCCTGGCCGGGAAGTCACAAAGCGCGCCGAGAGTAGCAGCTTTGCCAAGGCCCTACTAGAGCCAAAAGAAGCCCATACAGTCACCTTAATGACTCAAGACTATCAAATGGTCAATTTTAGAGCAAAAATTCTATAACGCCTTAAACCCCTCTGGAACAGGCGTCTCCCCCCTAAAAGCATCGCGGGCAAGCCCGCTCCCACAAGGTCAGCATTGACCCCTGTGGGAGCGGGCTTGCCCGCGAATGCGCGAAGCGCAGCCTTCAGGTATCAAGCGATATCGCGCAGCTCCCGTCGCAGGATCTTGCCCACCGGCGTCATCGGCAGCGACTCACGCAGCACAATGTGCTTGGGCACCTTGTAGGCGGTGAAGTTTTCCTTGCAGTAGGCCTTCAGCTCTTCAAGGCTGACCCCCGCTTCACGCGCCACCACGAAGAGCTTCACCGCTTCCCCGGAGCGTTCGTCCGGCACGCCGATCACCGCGCAGTTGGCGACTTTCGGGTGCGCCATGACCACGTCCTCGATTTCGTTCGGGTACACGTTGAAACCCGAGACGATGATCATGTCTTTCTTGCGATCGACAATCCGTACGAACCCGTCCGGGTCGATCACCGCAATGTCGCCAGACTTGAACCAGCCCTCGGCATCCAGCACCTCGGCAGTGGCTTCGGGCTTCTGCCAGTAGCCTTTCATGATTTGCGGGCCCTTGATGCACAACTCGCCGCGCTCGCCCAAGGGCTGTTCGACACCGTCATCATTGATGACTTTCAACGTGGTGCCCGGCACCGGCAGGCCGACCGTGCCAATGCGTGACTTGTCGCCATACGGATTGGTGCAGGCCACTGGCGAGGTTTCGGTCAAGCCGTAGCCTTCGGTGATCCGGCAACCGGTTATCTGCTCCCAGCGTTCGGCGGTGGCCTTGACCAGTGCGGTGCCGCCGGAGTTGGTGAGTTTGAGGCTGGAGAAGTCCAGGGTCTTGAAGTCCGGATGATCCATCAGCGCGACGAACAGCGTGTTGAGCCCCAGCAGCGCCGAGAACCGCCAGTTTTTCAGCTCTTTGATGAAGCCGGCGATATCCCGTGGATTGGTGATCAACACATTGTGGTTGCCGGTCACCATCATGCACATGCAGTTCGCCGTGAAGGCATAGATATGGTACAGCGGCAGCGGCGCGATCATCACTTCCTGGCCTTCGCGCAACAGCGGTTTGCCATCGCTGCCGAACTGGCCGAGGCAAGCCCGGGCCTGCTGCATGTTGGCGACCAGATTGCCGTGGGTCAGCATCGCGCCCTTGGCCAGCCCGGTAGTGCCGCCGGTGTATTGCAGCACGGCGACATCGTCGAGGCTGACCTTCAATGGCTTGATGCCTTGACCGCGACCCAGGTGCAACGCGCTCTTGAAGGAAATCGCCTGCGGCAGGTCATAAGTCGGGACCATCTTCTTGACCTTGTCGACCACGGTATTGATCAACCAGCCCTTGGCGGTCGGCATCAGGTCGCCCATCTTCGCTTCGATCAGGTACTGAATCTCGGTGTCGGGCAGTACTTCCTGGACCTTCTGCCCGAACATGTTCAGGTACACCAGCGCCCGGGCACCGGAGTCCTTGAACTGGTGACGCATCTCACGCGCGGTGTACAGCGGGTTGGTGTTGACCACAATCAGCCCGGCTCGCAACGCGCCGAACACGGCAATCGGGTAATGCAGGACATTGGGCATCTGCACCGCGATGCGATCACCGGGCAGCAGGTMGGTCTGTGTTTGCAGGTAGCCAGCGAACGCCGCGCTGTAGCGCTCAAGTTCGGCATAGGTGAGCGTCACACCCATATTGCTGAACGCCGGACGGTCAGCGAATTTCTTGCAGGAACGCTCGAACACCTCGATCACCGACTTGTAGGCACCCGGTTCGATATCATTGGGTACGCCGGCCGGGCGTTTGTCATTCCAGAAATCAGGTTGCATTGTACTTGTCCTCTTTACCTGAGCGAATCCGGGCCGCCTCTCCGTGACGCTGAAAAGCGGGGCTTCTGGGACACTAGCAGCTATGGTGATTCAGGCAAATATACGCACCGGCCTCATTGACAGCGTGAATCTTGCTGCTGAGGGATACCCACATCGCACGCCCTGCGGTTGATGAGCTATACAATGCAACGACGCCGCGCCTAAACAAAACCGTGCAAAGGAATCGCCATGATCCACGACACATTCTGGTTGACCGCGAGCGATCACAGTCGACTTTTCGTCAACCAGTGGCTGCCTGAAGGCTCGCTGAAGGCGGTGATTCTGCTGTCCCACGGTATGGCCGAACACAGCGGTCGTTACGCCCGGCTGGCGCAGGCTTTATGTGCCGAGGGTTATGGCGTCTATGCGCTGGACCAGCGCGGCCATGGCAAAACCGCCGAACACGGTGTGCTCGGGCATTTTGCGGACAAGGACGGTTGGCTCAAAGTGGTCGGAGACCTGGCCAGCCTTAACCAACACATCGGCCAACACCATCCGGGCGTGCCGATCGTGCTGCTGGGCCACAGCATGGGCAGTTACATCGCTCAGGCGTACCTGCTGCATCACAGCGCCAGCCTGCACGCTGCCGTGCTCAGTGGCTCGAACTTCCAGCCCGTCGCGCTCTACCGAATAGCGCGCCTGATTGCGCGTTTCGAACGCTGGCGCCAGGGGCCTACCGGTCGCAGTGCATTGATCGAGTGGTTGTCGTTCGGTTCATTCAACAAGCCCTTCAAGCCTCATCGCACCCGGTTTGACTGGCTCAGCCGCGACCCGGACGAAGTCGACAAGTACGTCCACGACCCGCTCTGCGGCTACCGTTGTACCAATCAGCTGTGGATCGACCTGCTCGGCGGCTTGCAGCAAATCAGCAAAGCGTCCAATCTCGCGGAGATCGATCCGGGCCTGCCGTTGCTGGTGATCGGTGGTGAATGTGATCCGGTGAGCGAAGGCAAACGTCTCAAGGCTCTGGCCGACGCACTGCGCGGCGCCGGCAACCAGTGCATGCAACTGAATATCTACCCGCAAGCCCGGCACGAACTGTTCAACGAGAGCAACCGCGATGAAGTGACCGCGGACCTGCTCAAATGGCTGGCTGAGGCACTGAGCCATCGCCGGCCACCCCGAACCGAATAATGTTTGGTTAGGGTCTGTACGAAAACTAGCCGAGCGGCGATCAGGCAAGGCAAAAACAGGCGAGGAAGCGGAGTTTAGGCCTCTAAATGAGCATTCCGAGCCTGTTTTTAACGCAGCCTGGTCGACGCGCAGGCAGTTTTCGTACAGAGCCTATTTCACTTAACTCGTCACAGGATTCAAGACATATGACCCAGGTTACCAATACCCCGTACGAAGCCCTCGAAGTCGGCCAGACCGCCAGCTACAGCAAGACCGTCGAGGAACGCGATATTCAGCTGTTCGCGGCGATGTCCGGAGACCACAACCCGGTGCACCTGGACCCCGAGTTTGCGGCAGCGAGCATGTTCAAGGAACGCATCGCCCACGGCATGTTCAGCGGTGCGCTGATCAGCGCCGCTGTCGCCTGCGAGCTGCCTGGACCGGGGACTATTTATATCGGTCAGCAAATGAGCTTTCAGAAGCCGGTAAAAATCGGCGACACCCTGACCGTACGCCTGGAAATCCTCGAAAAACTGCCGAAATTCCGCGTGCGCATCGCCACTCGGGTATTCAACCAGCGCGATGAGCTGGTCGTGGACGGCGAGGCCGAGATCCTCGCACCACGCAAGCAACAGACCGTGACCTTGCCGACATTGCCCGCTATCAGCATCGGCTGATCGCAAGGCCCCAAAAGATCGTCCGCGTTCGGACGATCTTTTGATCTCAGGCGTTTTTGACAACCTTACGAGCGGGCGCGAGCCTGGTTACGCAAGGCTTTGACCTGATCGTGATTGCGTTGCGCACCGTGATACTGACGTTCGACCAGATCACGAATCCCCACCAGATTGTGTTTGTTGATCTTCTCCATCGCTGCCTTGTAAGCCTTCAGGGCATGGTCCTCGCCACGCTCGGCTTCGTTGAGCACCGCTTCTTCGTCCTTGCCGGTGACCAATGATTTGAGGTCAACCCAACGACGATGCAAATCACCGCTGACGCTGGTTTTGGTCTCGGGATCGCCGCCCATCGAACGCACGGTGCCTTGAAGTTCGGCAACGGCAGCGGCGCAGTCGGCAGCGCGTTTGACAAACAGTGCCTTGAGTTCAGGCTGTTTGATGTCCTGGGCGCAGGTCTTGAAACCTTCCTGACCGTCCTTGCTGGTCTCGATCAGGTCGTTCAGGACTGAAATCGCTTCTTTATTAATGTCGGTCATTTTTCAATTCCTCGTGGGTTGAGAGAGCCGCATAAGGTGTTGCATCACGTGTGCCAGCCCTTGAATTGAAGTTTTTACGATAAATTTCAATATGTTAACTTTTAGCCAAACATCTGCATCCGAGTTATTTGCATGATCTGTCAATTGGCCTGCATGCAGAATGCCTGTATTTTCCAGACTGTTTGAATCAAGACGACCGATCGATGAATCCCGAAAAGCTTGAACTGCTGGTCACCCGCGAAATGCCCTTCGGCAAATACAAGGGTCGCATCATTGCCGACCTGCCCGGCCAATACCTGAACTGGTTCGCCCGCGAGGGTTTCCCCCACGGCGAACTGGGTGGCTTGCTGGCCCTGATGCAGGAAATCGATCACAACGGCCTGTCCGACTTGCTCGACCCGCTGCGCACCAAACATGGCAAACCCAAGCCACGCCACTGAACCACAGAACGAGTCGCCCCCATGCCCGAAAACACGCGCCGCGCCCTTGATGAAGCTTTTTGGCAAACGTTCGCCGACCGCTACGAAGTCCAGCCAGGTCCGATCAATCTGGAGAATGGTTACTTCGGCCGCATGTCGCGTACCGTGGTCGAGGAGTACCAACGCAACATCGAGCTCATCAACCGCAGCAACTCGGTGCATGTGCGCCAGCGTTTCGAAAAACTCGAAAGCGTGAAAATACGCGGGCAACTGGCCGAGCTCTTGCAGGTACCCGCCGAAGCGGTAGCCCTGACACGCAACGCCTCGGACGCACTGCAATCGCTGATTCGCAACTACAACGGCTTGCAACCGGGCGATCAGGTACTGCTGTGCGATCTGGAATACGACACGGTCAAAAGTGCGATGCGCTGGCTGGCTCGCTATCGCGGTGTCGAAGTGATCGAGATCGAGCATGCTCATCCCGCCAGCTTCGAGACGTTGGTGGCGACCTACCGCGAGGCGTTCGTGCGTTATCCACGGCTCAAGCTGATGGCACTGACCCACGTCACCCATCGCACCGGCCTGGTGATGCCGGTCAAGGCGATCGCCGCCGCAGCCAAAGAGCACGGGATCGACGTGATCCTCGACGGCGCCCACGCCCTCGGCCAGATCGAATTCAACCTCGATGACCTGGGCATCTCTTTTGCCGGCTACAACCTGCACAAATGGATCGGTGCACCGTTGACCCTGGGGTTCATCTACATCGCACCACAGCGTCTGCCCGATATCGATCCGGACATGGACGAGTTTCACTTTCCGCTCACCGACATCCGCTCGCGCACGCCTTACAGTACGCCAAACATTCCGGCGTTACTGACCTTGCCGCTGGTGTTCGAAGAACATCGCTCCATCGGTGGCGCAGCCGCCAAGGGTGCACGGCTTAACTACCTGCGCAATCTGTGGGTCAAGGCTGTTCGCGATGTGCAGGGCATTGAAGTCATGACCCCGGATGATCCGCGCCTGTATTGCGGCATCACCTCGATGCGCTTCACCCGACATGCCGACCAGCAAGCGATGGTCGAGCGCCTGCTCAATGACTACAACCTGTTCACCGTGACCCGCAACGGTTCGGCGTGCGGCAGCTGTATTCGCATCACACCGGGCCTGACCAACACCTCACAGGAAATGCAGCTGCTGGCTCAGGCCCTGATCGAGCTGAGTTGAGGTGATGAACACCGAGGCTGGTGTTCACACGGTATAGATGTCGAAGTCTTCGGGCTTGATCTGCGCAGACATCGCGCGCTTGTCGATCCCGATGGTCAACTGCCCGAAATAGCCGTCTTCCCAGGAATCACGGGCAATGGTGTGGATTTTCAGTATCGAGTCTTCCCCATGCATTTGGGTAAAAAGCTCATCCTGATCGTTGCGCAGCGGCGAAATGCTCCGCCCACTGTAATCTTTAGCATTCAGCACCGAACGTGACGTCACCTCGGGAAGGTACAGCTGGCCGACCCAGGCAACATGCCGCGCCTCCAGATGATTGCTGCCGGTAACGATTCGAACGGCAACATGGATGTGCACGCTGCGCCCCGCATAAAACCCCGGATAAATCGTGGTAAACCTGACGACGCCTTTGCGATCGGTGAATTGCCCACCGCGCAAATAAGTGTCGTCATCGGTACGCGGAACCGAGCCGATATCGCCGACATCGACCTCTTTGTCCGGATTGATCTTGCTCCAGCCCGAATAGGCCCCTCGTGCATTGCATTGCCAGATATCCACCAGGGCATCCGTCACCGGTTCGCAGGTGCTGGCGTCGACAATGCTCAGTTTGAGCAGCAAGGGAATGCCATTGGCACCTTCACTGATGTTCCTTCGGATCAACCTGGGGTTTCTGAAGTACGGGCCGGCAATCTGTTCGGGAGCCAATAAACAGATTGGCCCGGTTGCCTTGGTTGTTGCGTGTTCTTCCATGAGTCGCTTTCCTCCATAAGTTGCTCGAAGGATAAACAGATCTCCGGGATGGGTTGCGGTAACTATGTATGCCGCTATAGGCGTTCCAACTCCCCGTAGCAGCTGTCGAGCCCGCGAGGCTGCGTTAGAGGCGGACCGCGTTCGGGCGAAGTCCTCGCAAATCCTGCGAATGCGGTTTGCCTGGAAGAATCCGCCGCCTGATTTTACGACTGCTGCGCAGCCTCGCAGGCTCGACAGCTGCTACAGGGCCGCCGCTTTTCCGCAGGCAAAAAAAAACGGCGCACTGACCAAGTGCGCCGTAAAGCCGTAGAACACAACTACAACGATTCTGCGTAGAAAAAAGCCGGTAAAACCAATCAGTCCAGCAGGGCCAGCGCCTCGGCGGTGCACTCCTGAATACGTGCCCAGTCGCCGTTCTTGATCCACTCCGGATCAAGCATCCAGCTACCGCCAACGCACATCACGTTTTTCAGTGCCATGTAACTCTTGATGTTGGCAGGGCCAACACCGCCAGTCGGGCAGAAGCGCACTTCGCCGAACGGGCCGCCAAGGGCCTTGATCGCTGCCACGCCACCGCTGACTTCCGCCGGGAACAACTTGAAGCGGCGATAGCCCAGGGCGTAGCCCTCCATGATTCCGGAGGCGTTGCTGATGCCCGGCAACAGCGGAATCGGGCTGGCGACGCTGGCTTCCAGCAGATCGCGGGTTATGCCCGGGGTCACGATGAACTGCGAACCGGCAGCTTCAGCGGCGGCCAGCATGTTGCGATCGAGCACGGTGCCAGCACCGGTGACCAGCTCTGGACGCTGCTCACGCAGAACCTGGATGGCCTTGAGGCCGAACTGCGAACGCAGGGTCACTTCCAGGGCCGTCAACCCACCTGCGGCAAGGGCATCAGCCAGTGGCAGAATGTCTTGCTCGCGGGCAATGGTGATCACCGGCAGAATCCGCGCCTTGACGCAGAGGCTGTCGATCAGGGCAACTTTGTCCGCCATGGAAACGGTCGGTTGAGTGTTTGTCATAGCGGCTGATCCTTGGTTCATGGGCACCAGTAAATCTCTAACGTGGGTTTCAGAAACGCACGAATCGGCATTGCGGCGACATCGTCACCGGCCAGTGCGGCACTCAGGGTAGTCAACTTGGACTGACCGGAAATCGATAGCACGGTGAACTTTGCCGACGCCAGCAGCGCACGACTCATGGTCAGGCGCTGATGTGGCACCGTCGGCGCCAGCATCGGCCAGCAACGGCGAGTGCCGTCGGGCCGCAAGGCTTCGGCGAGGTTCGGGCTGTTGGGGAACAGCGAGGCGGTGTGACCGTCGTCGCCCATCCCCAGCACCAGCGCGTCGATTGCCGGCAACTCGGCGAGCAAGCGATCGGCCTGCTCGGCAGCCTGTTCAAGGTTGGCAGTGGCGCTGTAGAGGCTGAGGAACTTCGCCTTGGCTGCCGGGCCTTGCAACAGGTAGCGCTTGAGCAGACCGGCATTGCTGTCGGCATGTTCCACCGGTACCCAGCGCTCGTCCGCCAGGGTCACCACGACCTTGGACCAGTCCAGCGCCTGCTTGGCCAGGTGCTGGAAAAACGCCACCGGGCTGCGTCCGCCGGAGACTACCAGCGTCGCGGCGCCTCGGGCATCGATAGCGTCGCTGAGTTGCTTGGCCACCTTCAGTGCCAAGCCTTCGGCCAGCAACACCGGGCTGCGAAACTCATGAGCGCTGACGCCCTGAGGCAGTTTGAATTCAGATATCGCCATACCACGACCTCCCGTCCCGCGTGATCAGTGCAATGGAACTCATCGGTCCCCAGGAGCCCGCCGCATACGGCTTGGGCGCATCACCGGATTTCTTCCACCCGGCGATCAACTGGTCACACCACTTCCACGCGGCTTCGATTTCATCTTTACGGACAAACAGGTTCTGATTGCCACGCATCACTTCCAGCAACAACCGCTCGTAGGCATCGGGGATCCGCGCGCTGCGATAAGTATCGGAAAAATTCAGCTGCAACGGACCGCTACGCAGCTGCATGCCCTTGTCCAGGCCTTGTTCCTTGGTCATCACGCGCAAGGAAATACCTTCGTCCGGTTGCAGGCGGATGATCAGCTTGTTGCTGATCTGCAAGCGCTGCTCGGGAGCGAAGATGTAGTGCGACGGTTCCTTGAAGTGGATGACGATCTGCGACAGTTTCTGCGGCATGCGTTTACCGGTACGCAGGTAAAACGGCACGCCCGCCCAACGCCAGTTGCGGATGTCGGCACGCAGGGCGACGAAGGTTTCGGTATCGCTCTGGGTGTTGGAGTTCTCCTCCTCCAGGTAACCCGGCACCGACTTGCCTTCGCTGTGACCGGCTATGTACTGGCCGCGCACCACCTGGGTGGTCAGGCCTTCCGGACTGATCGGCGCCAGCGCCTTGAGCACTTTGACTTTCTCGTCACGGATGCTGTCAGCCGAAAGATCCGCTGGCGGGTCCATGGCGATCAGGCACAGCAACTGCAGCAAGTGGTTCTGAATCATGTCGCGCAGTTGGCCGGCCTTGTCGAAGTAGCCCCAACGGCCCTCGATCCCGACTTTCTCGGCGACGGTGATTTCCACGTGGGAAATGTAGTTCTGGTTCCACTGGGTTTCGAACAGGCTGTTGGCGAAACGCAGGGCGATCAGGTTCTGGACCGTCTCTTTGCCCAGGTAGTGGTCGATACGGTACGTGCGGTTTTCCGGGAAGTACCGCGCCACGGCGTCGTTGACCTTGCGCGACGACTCGAGGTCCGAACCGATCGGCTTTTCCAGCACCACACGGGTGTTTTCGCTCAGGCCGACCTTCGCCAGGTTCTCGCAAATCGCGCCGTACACCGCAGCGGGCGTCGCGAAGTAGGCAATCATCCGCTGCGCCGAACCGGCCAGCTCGGCCAGGGCGACGTAGTCGTCAGACTTGAGGAAGTCGACATGCAGGTACGTCAGGCGTGCCAGGAAGCGCTCGACCACGGCTTCGTCGAGTTCCTTGGCATCAACGTAATGGCGCAGTTCACGGGCAATAAAGGCCAGGTGCTCTTGCTCGCTGCCTGGTTCACGGGCCAGTGCGATAATGCGCGTGTCCTCGTGTAGCAGGCCAGCGCCATCGAGTTGGTACAAGGCAGGAAACAGCTTGCGAAGGGCCAGATCGCCCAAGGCGCCGAACAAGGCAAAGGTGCACGGTTCAACCGTAATCGAAGGCATGATGTTTGTTCTTTTATCAAGTTAAGCTACAAATACCTTTTTTTAAGGCATCGCTCAAGGAAAAATGTAGTAATAAACACAACATTTTTCCAAAATACAGATTCCGAGTGGTGGTCGGTCGGGGCCATCAGTAGGATAGGCCACCATTATGGGCCGCTTCACAGGCCCAATCTGCATAGCCGACCTAAGGAACATAAATGGACCGCGTGCGAAATTTACTGGAACAAATCCAGAATCGCCTTGCAGACCTGAACAAGGCCGAACGCAAGGTCGCCGAAGTGATCCTGCTCAACCCGCAGCAGGCCACTCGCTTCAGTATTGCCGCCCTCGCCCAGGCCGCCTCGGTCAGCGAGCCGACGGTCAACCGTTTCTGCCGTTCGTTCGGTGTCAGCGGCTACCCGGAACTCAAACTGCAACTGGCCCAAAGCCTGGCCAGCGGCGCGGCGTATGTCAGTCGCGCAGTGGAAGCCGACGACAATCCTGAAGCTTACACCCAGAAAATCTTTGGCAGCGCCATCGCATCGCTGGACAGCGCCTGTCAGGCTCTGGACCCGAACCTGATCAGCCGCGCCGTGGATTTGCTGATCCAGGCCCGGCAGATCCACTTCTTCGGCCTCGGCGCGTCAGCCCCGGTGGCGCTGGATGCGCAGCACAAGTTCTTCCGCTTCAACCTGGCGGTCACCGCCCACGCCGACGTGCTGATGCAGCGGATGATTGCCTCGGTGGCCCACACGGGCGAACTGTTCGTGATCATCTCCTACACCGGGCGCACCCGCGAACTGGTCGAGGTGGCGCGCATTGCCCGTGAGAACGGCGCCTCGGTGCTGGGTCTGACGGCCGAAGGTTCGCCACTGGCCAAGGCCAGCACCTTGAGCCTGAACATCCCGCTGCCGGAAGACACCGACATCTACATGCCGATGACGTCGCGGATCATCCAGCTGACCGTGCTCGACGTGCTCGCCACCGGCATGACCCTGCGCCGCGGCGTCGACTTCCAGCCGCACCTGCGCAAGATCAAGGAAAGCCTCAACGCCAGCCGGTATCCGATCGGGGATGAGTTCAGTTAGGCCAGAAGCTCTATTGGCTGTTATGGCCTCATCGCGAGCAGGCTCGCTCCCACATTGGATCTCGGTGTACACAGGATTTATGTTCACGCGGATCAAATGTGGGAGCGAGCCTGCTCGCGATGGCGCCAGCCGTAACAGCGCCATCTTGAACTAAGCTCCCATCCGCGCCTGCAAACTCAAATGTGCCCGCTCCCCCGGTGCCAGGCTCAGGCTATCGGTGCCTCCGCAGGCTGCCTCTACACAGACAAACTCCGAGACCTCATTCCAGCTCACTCCCAGCAGCGGCCGTGACCCCGGATGCCAGACCACGGTATCCGCGCTGTCGCCGGTGTCGATGCACAACTGGCGCTGCCAGGCGTGGTCCTTGAGCTGTAATTCGCCCTCGTGCTGGAACACCCGCTGACAGCCACCCTCCACCCGCAACTCGCCTTTTTGCTCGCAGAACTGGCGCTTGAGCTGGTCATAACCTTGCGCACCATCGAGTCCAGACAGCGCTATCTCGGCAACGTCGCCAATACGCCAATAGGCGTGCAACGCATGACTCAGCTGGCATGGCAGGCTGTCCTGATGCTCGGTGCTCAAGCGCAAATCCATGCGCTCACCCAAGTGCGCATGCAGGTCCACCTGCCAATCACACAGCTGCAATTGCCAATGCAGGCGCACGCCGTCGTCAGCGGTGCTGCTATCGATCAGCTTCCAGTCGATCAACCGCGCCCAACCATGGGACGGCCAGGCATTTTCGCTTGGATGACGGCCATACCACGGCCAGCACACCGGCACGCCACCGCGAATCGCCCCGACCTGCGGCCACTTCGCCGCGCACCAGAGCCAGGGCTTTTGACCCGTAGGCTGAAAATGCAGCAACTGCGCACCCTGACGACTGAACACCGCCTGACACAGCGGATGGTCGATCACCAGCACCTCACGCTGCTGATAGCGCTCCCAGGCAAACACCGGGCGCTCGCGCAGGGATTTGAAGAAGCGTTGTAGCGGATGCTCAAGCATGTGCCGCGGTCCTGAAAATCATTGCCATACCAATAGGAGCTACAGGGCTGCGCCGCCCCAAAAAAAAGCGGACAGCCTTGGCTGTCCGCAAAAATGCGCACATGGAGAGGAGCTTATCGCAACAGCGTTAGAACACCGACTGAATTTTCAAACCGGCCACCAGCGCGTTGTCGACTTCATCAACACCGCCCGGGTGAGTGATGTATTGCAGGTTAGGACGCACAGTCAGCCAGTTGGTAACGTGGAAACCGTAGTTGATCTCGTAGTTGTACTCGGTGGAACGCAGTGGCGAGAACAGCGGATTGTCGTAGTCGCTGACACCATTGGCGACGTTGAGCAACTCGGCGTTTTTCTTCACGTCATCGTTGACATGGATACGGGCAAAACCGATGCCGACGTCATCTTTTGGACGTGCGTCGAATGGGCCCTTGTACACAAACATCAGCGACTGGTAGTTGTCGACGAGGTTGGTGTCCTTGTCGTGGAAAGTAGCGTTGGCCGCGACGTTCAGACCGCGAGAAGCATCACCGTTGTGGGTGGTGAGTTGTTGCTGCGCCACAAACCAGTAGCCGTGCTTGCTGTCGTGGCTGCGGAAGGCCTTGCCTGTGGTCGCTGCATCATCGCCATTGTCGTCTTTACGGACGTCATTGGCGTCGGCAGTGCTCTTGTAGTAACCGACACGGTATTCGCCCGGCAGGTTGTTGACCTTCGGCGACCAGACCAGTTCGACCGGCAAGACGGTACCCTTGGTACCACTGCCGCTGAGCTTGAAGCCGTTACCGTGCTCCAGTTGCGATGGGTTCTGGTTGTACGCGCCGATCTGCGCATAGAACTCAGGCGTGATGTTGTACTTCACGCGAACCGCCGCCTGCATGACTGGCCAGTTGAACCAGATACCGGTCGCCCAGTTACCCGCCTGGGAGCCGCAGAACGCCAGGTTCTGGAACTCGCAAGGGAAGGTGTTGAAGTCTTCGCCCTCGCCGAAGTAACCGGCTTTGACGTCCAGTTTACCGTCGAGGAACTGGTGCTGAACCCACAATTGGGTCAGACGGACCATATGGCCACGACCGTAGACTTCCTGAGAGGAACTCAAGGTGCCGGCACGCGGATCGCCGACACGGTCATTGGAGATGTTCTGACCGTTACGGTTGGTGAGCTGGATCTTGGCCTGGGTGTTATCCCAGCCCCACAGTTTTTGCAGGTCCAGCGCCACGCCCAGACCAAACTGGTCGGCGTAACGTGCGGTCTTGTCGTGGTTGTAGCCGCCGTGGAGGTTGGCGCCCACTTCACCGACGTAATCCGCCTTGATGTCGATACCTTGGTCGATCAGCTTGGTCCGCTCGCCACCCCAGTCCCCCGTCATCCACTTGGAGTCGGCGCTGAATGCATCAGCTGCGTGTGCGTTACCGGCCATGATCAGTACCGCAACAGCTGACAATTGGCAGATAAGCTGAGCGTTGTTCTTCTTTTTCATCCCTACATCCTCGTCTTTATTGTTATTAACTGTTTTTATCTAACGCGGTTTACAGCGATTGCGGCGGATGACAGACCATCCGCCGCATATCCCCCCTGTGGGAGCGAGCCTGCTCGCGATAGCGGTGTATCAGTCGACATCAATGTTGAATGTCAGATAGCTATCGCGAGCAAGCTCGCTCCCACATTTGATCTTCAGCGCCCTTTGAATTGAGCAACGTTGTCGCTGTGAGTCCCGGTTTTCGCTTGACCGGCCGTCCCCAGACGCTCGCCCGTCTTGGCATCGAACAGCAGCACTTTCGATGGATCGAATTGCAGGGTCAGGGTCTCGCCAACGGCCGGCGCAACGTCCGGCGCCAGACGGCAGCAGACTTTGGTTTCGTTCAAATTGACGAACACCAACGTATCCGGACCGGTCGGCTCGGTGACCTGGACTTCGGCACGAATGGTCGGCAAACCATTGGCCTCGCCGTTCGCCAGGACAATTTGCTCCGGGCGCATGCCGAGGATCACTTCGCGGTCCTCAAGACCGGCGTCCTGCATGCCCAGCGGCAGCTCGCAACGCGCCTGGCCGCTGTCGAGCAATGCCAGCAGACGGCCGTCCTTGCGCTGCAAACGCAGCGGGATGAAGTTCATCGGTGGCGAGCCGATGAAGCTGGCAACGAACAGGTTGGCCGGGTCGTTGTAGATCTGCTTCGGCGTGCCGAACTGCTGGATGATCCCGTCCTTCATCACCGCCACTTTGTCACCCAGGGTCATGGCTTCGATCTGGTCGTGAGTCACGTAGACCGTGGTGGTTTTCAGGCGCTGGTGCATCAGTTTCATTTCGGTGCGCATCTCGACCCGCAGCTTGGCGTCGAGGTTGGACAGCGGTTCGTCGAACAGATAAATCTTCGGCCGCCGCGCCAGCGCACGGCCCATGGCCACACGCTGTTGCTGACCACCAGAGAGCTGGCCGGGCTTGCGGCTGAGCAGGTGTTCGATTTGCAGCAGCTTGGCGACCCGCGCCACTTCCTCGTCGATTTCAGCCGCCGGCATTTTGCGGATCTTCAGGCCGAAGGCGATGTTGTCGCGCACGCTCATGGTCGGGTACAGCGCGTAGGACTGGAACACCATGGCGATGTCACGATCCTTGGGGCTCATGCCGCTGATGTCAGCGTCGTCCACCAGAATCGCCCCGCCACTGATGTTTTCAAGACCCGCGATGCAGTTCATCAAGGTCGACTTGCCGCAACCGGACGGGCCGACGAGGATCAGGAACTCACCGTCATCGATCTTCAGTTCGATGTTTTTCAGGGTGTCCGGCAAGCCGCTGCCGTAGGTTTTGTTGACGTTGCGTAATTCGAGAGTTGCCATGTTCTACCCCTTGACCGCGCCGGACGTCAGCCCACGCAGGAAATACTTGCCAGCGAATATGTAGACCAGCAGTGTCGGCAGCCCGGCGATCATCGCCGCCGCCATATCAACGTTGTATTCCTTGACCCCGGTGCTGGTGTTGACCAGGTTGTTCAGGGCCACGGTGATTGGCTGGGCATCGCCACTGGCGAAGACCACACCGAACAGGAAGTCATTCCAGATCTGGGTGAACTGCCAGATCAGGCAGACCATCACGATCGGAATCGACATCGGCAGCAGGATCTTCCCGAAGATCGTGAAGAAGCCCGCACCATCCAGCCGCGCCGCCTTGACCAGCGCATCCGGAATGCTCACGTAGTAGTTACGGAAGAACAGCGTGGTGAACGCCAGCCCGTAGACGATGTGCACCAGCACCAGCCCTGTGGTGGTGTTGGCCAGGCCGAGTTTGCCGACGGTGAATGAGGCTGGCAGCAGCACGGTCTGGAACGGCAGGAAGCAGCCGAACAACAGCAGGCCGAAGAACAACTGCGAACCACGGAAGCGCCACATCGACAGCACGTAGCCGTTCATTGCACCGATGAAGGTCGAGATCAGCACCGCCGGCACGGTAATTTTCACCGAGTTCCAGAAGTAGCCGCCTACCACGTCCCAAGCCTTGATCCAGCCAATGCCATCAATCACTTGCGGCCAGCTCAAGAGGTTGCCGGTGCGGATGTCTTCCGGGGATTTGAAGCTGGTCAGCAGCATCACCACCAGCGGAATCAGGTACACCGCAGCGGCCAGCAACAAGGTCGCGTAAATCGCAATGCGGCTGAAGCTGATGGCTGGTTTGCCAAGCTGATTACTCATGGCGTTTGCCTCGCAATTCGGAGTACAGGTAAGGCACCAGAATCGCCAGGATCGCGCCGAGCATCATCATCGCGCTCGCCGAACCGATGCCCATCTGGCCACGGCTGAAGGTGAAGGAATACATGAACATCGCCGGCAGGTCGGAGGAGTAACCCGGACCGCCCGCAGTCATCGCCGCCACCAGGTCGAAGCTCTTGATCGCGATGTGCGCAAGGATCATGAAGGCGCTGAAAAACACCGGACGCAGGCTTGGCAGGACGATCTTCAAATAGATGGTCGGCAGGCTCGCACCGTCGACCTGAGCGGCACGGATGATCGACTGATCGACACCGCGCAGGCCAGCCAGGAACATCGCCATCACAAACCCGGAGGCTTGCCACACAGCAGCGATTACCAGGCAGTAAACCACGCGATCCTGATCCACCAGCCAGTCCAGCCGAAAGCCTTCCCAGCCCCAGTCACGCAGCATCTTGTCCAGGCCCAGGCCTGGGTTGAGCAGCCATTTCCAGGCAGTACCGGTGACGATCATCGACAGCGCCATCGGGTACAGGTAGATGGTGCGGATGAAGCCTTCCTTGCGAATGCGCTGATCGAGCAGCACCGCCAGAAACACCCCGAGCACCAGGCTGATACCGATGAACATGCCACCGAAGACCGCGAGGTTCTTGCTCGCGACCCACCAGCGGTCGTTCTCCATCAACCGGACGTATTGCTGCAGGCCGACCCACTTGTAGCTCGGCATGAAGCTGGAGTTGGTGAAGGACAAAACGAATGTCCAGATGATGTAACCGTAAAAGCCAACCAGGACGATCAGCATGCTCGGCGCCAAAACCAGTTTGGGGAGCCAGCGCTGCAGTGCGTCGAACGGTGAGGCTTTGCTGAAAACCGCCACAGAGCTCATCGGGATAATCCAGGTGAAGAGAAGTAAATGCGCACAGTGGCCCCTTGTGGGAGTGAGCTTGCTTGCGATAGCGGTGCAACAGTCGACATCTCTATTGAATGTCAGTCAGCTATCGCGAGCAGGCTCGCTCCCACAGGGTCGTGCGGCGTCAGGAATTACTGGGCGGCTTTGATGGCCGATGCCAGTTGGGCGCTGGCCTTGGCCGGGTCAGCGCTCTTGTCGTTCATGAAGTTGGTCACCACATCGAAGATCGCGCCTTGCACAGCCAGGGAGGTGGCCATGTTGTGCGCCATGCTCGGTTGCAGGCCGCCGCTCTTCTCGTCTGCCAGGAAGTCCTTGGCCGACGCCTGGGCGCAGGAGTCGAAGCCCGACGCGCTCATGTCATTGAGCATGTCGGTGCGCACCGGAATCGAACCTTTGTTGATGCTGAAGACCTTCTGGAAGTCTTTACCCAGCGCGACCTTGGCCAGGTCCTGCTGAGCGGCGATATCGCCGGTGCGATCGGCCTTGAGCTTGAACACCGCGAGGGAGTCGATGTTGTAGGTGAAGGATTTGTCAGTGCCCGGGAATGGCACACACTCATAGTCCTTGCCCGCTACCTTGTGGGCGGCGGTCCATTCACTCTTGGCCCAGTCACCCATCATCTGCATGCCGGCCTTGCCGTTGATCACGTCGGCAGCAGCGATGTTCCAGTCACGACCTGCGCGGTTGGGGTCCATGTAGCCGGTGAGTTTTTTCAGCTCGGTGAAGGACTTGACCATTTCCGGGCCGGACAGGGTTTTCTGGTCCAGGTCGACCAGGGCTTTCTTGTAGCCCTGAGGGCCCATGACCGAGAGCACCACGTCTTCAAACACGGTGCTGTCCTGCCAAGGCTGACCACCGTGGGCCAGGGCAATGAAGCCCGCAGCTTTCAGTTTGTCGCCAGCGGCATAGAACTCTTCGAGGGTCGTCGGGGCTTTTTCGATACCGGCTTTCTTGAAGACCGCCGGGTTGATCCACAGCCAGTTGACGCGGTGAATGTTCACCGGCACGGCGACGTAATCACCTTCGTATTTGACGGTGTCGGAGACTTTCTTCGAGAGCAGGCCGTCCCAGTTTTCAGCTTTGGAAACGCCTTTCAGCGCGTCGGTGCTGAGCAGGCCAGTGCTGCCCCACTCCTGGATATCCGGACCTTTGATTTGCGCGACACCTGGCGGGTTACCCGCTACGGCGCGGCTTTTGAGTACGGTCATGGCCGTAGCGCCACCGCCGCCGGCGACCGCACCGTCCTTCCAGGTGAAGCCGTCTTTTTCGACTTGAGCCTTGAGGACATCGACCGCTGCTTTTTCACCACCCGAAGTCCACCAGTGCACGACTTCCACGGAACCTTTGGAATCGGCGGCAAGTGCGCTGAGAGGAAATGCAGTCAGGGGAAACAGCGTGGCAAGAGAAACGACAGTGGCGAGGCGAGAAATCGCATTCATCTAGCGGTACCTTTCTTGTTGTTATGCATGCAAGTCTGGTGCTTGCGCTGCAAACGAGTTTAAACAGCGTAGATCGCTTGGCAGGTAACGAAGCGACGGCAAAATGTCACTGCATGGTTACATAAGTGCCGAGTCAGAGCCTTGAGCCAACGCACTGGCCATGCTCGGTGCCAGCGGCAAGCGTGGAATCAACACCGCTTGCCAGGCGTGATAGAGGTCTGGTTTGCCGCCCCAGATCTCGGCGCTCGGACGGTTTTGCGGGTCTAGTTCGTGGTGCCAGCTGCCGTGAATCCGGTCGATCAGACAGCGGTCGCTGAACGCCCAGAAACGCCGGTACCAGGTTTCGTACTGCGCCTCACCGGTGCGTTTGAGCAAGGCACTGGCGGCGGCACTGGCTTCGCAGTGAACCCAATGCAAACGCTGGCGCACGACCGGTCGATTGTCCCAGTCGAGGGTGTAGACAATGCCTGGCGCGCCATCGACGTCCCATCCGTGAAGGCAGTTATTGGCGAAGAGTTTTTGCGCATCGCTCACCAGCCAACCTGGAGTCAACATGCCCGCCTGCCCGCGTGCCGCTTCGAGGTGTAACAGTAGCCGTGACCATTCGAAACCATGGCCCGGCGTGGTGCCGTACGGTCGGAAGTGGTCAGCCGGATTGGCCTGGTTGTAGTCGCGCAACGGTTGCCAATCGCGATCAAAATGCTCGACCACCAAATGGTCGTTGGCCGCTGCGTGCCGGTGAATCACCCGCTCGACAATTCGCAAGGCGCGATTCAGCCAGCGGCTGTCCTGCGTGACATCGGCCAGCGCGAGAAAGGCTTCGGTGGCGTGCATGTTGCTGTTGGCACCGCGATAGGATTCCTCTTCGCTCCAGTCGCGGTTGAAGGATTCGCGCATTGCGCCCTCCTCTTCGCTCCAGAAATGCTGCTCGATGATGGCAATGGCATCGCTGAGCAAGGCATCTGCTCCAGGCCTTTGGGCAACCACCGCAGAACTCGCCGCGAGTGCCACGAAAGCATGCAGGTAAGCGGCCTTGCCGGTATCGCCATCACGGTGATCAGGCGCTGCAAACCAGCCACCGAATTCGGCGTCATGCAGCGGGCCATTGAGGGCGTTGATGCCGTGATCCACCAGCTCGGCAAACCCTGGCAAGCCCTGAATATGCGCCATGGCGAAGCTGTGGGTCATGCGGGCGGTGTTCATGGTGCGGGCCTGGGCGTCGGCCGGTAATTGGCCGTGTTCGTCCAGATTGCCAAAGCCTTCAGGCAGCTTCGATGCCTTGGCGAAAGCCAGCAGGCGCAAGCCTTCGTCAGCCAGCCATTGCTGATGGGCAGGTGCGGTCAGCCAACTGCTGAAGGCAGGTGGGGTGGTGTTCATAGGGTGCCTGTTTTTGTTGTTATGACTGGGAAGAGTCTAAACAACGGGCGGTGGCGGGCGGGTAACGAAGGGGGTCGGGTATGTCACTGACTTGTGACATTGGCCGTGAGGCATGTGTTGTAGGGACTGACGCCATCGCGAGCAGGCTCGCTCCCACAGTAGTTTTGCGTCGTACACAAGTCCAATGTGGGAGCGGGCTTGCTCGCGAAGAACGATAACGCGGTGTCTCTAATCAGCACTGCGAGGCAACTGCAACGTCACCCGCAGTCCGCCCTCGCGCAAATTCTGCAAACTCACTTCCCCACCATGGCTATGGGCGATATTGCGCGCAATGCCCAACCCCAGCCCATAACCCTGCTGCTGTCCGGCCAACCGGAAGTGCGGTTCGAACACCTGCTCCAGTCGCTGTTCAGGCACTCCCGGGCCTTCGTCGTCGACGTGCAGAATGAACGCGCTGTCATCGTCGTCGATGTGCAGATGGGCGTTCTGCCCGTACTTGAGGGCGTTGTCGATCAGGTTGCCGATGCAGCGCTTGAGCGCCAGCGGCTTGCCGGGATACGGCGCCAGCGCCCGGCCTTGCTGGGTTACGCGACCATTGCCGTTGGGCGCCAGGTAAGGCTCGACCAGGCAATCGAGTACATGATTGAGGTCCACCGGCTCGATGTTTTCGTGAATGTCGGTGTCCTTGACGCATTGCAGTGCGCCTTTGACCAGCAGCTCCAACTCATCCAGATCACGCCCGAACTTGGCTTGCAGCCGCTCATCCTCCAGCAACTCGACCCGCAGGCGCAGACGCGTGATGGGGGTGCGCAAGTCATGGGAAATGGCACTGAACAACTGGCTACGCTCCGTCAGGTAGCGGCTGATGCGCTCGCGCATGGCGTTGAAGGCGCGGCCGACTTCAACCACTTCACTGCCACCGCCCTCGGCCACCGGTTCCACTTCGGCGCCCAGCGACATGTCCCGCGCCGCCCGTGCCAGACGCTTGAGCGGCCGGCTCTGCCAGTGCACCAACAGGCCAATAAACAACAACAGAAAACCGCTGGTGAGCACGATGAACCAGACCTGCTGCGACGGCAGGCCCTGCTCTTCCAGGCTGGTATAGGGCTCGGGCAACAGCGAAGCGATGTACAGCCATTCGCCCTCGGCCAGTTTGATCTGGGTAACCAGCACCGGCGGATTGACTGGTTCCAGGGTCAACGCGTAATGCGCCCAGGACCTCGGCAATTCGTCGAGCTTCAAACCGCCATTGAAAATCCGCAGATCATCCGGGCTGACGAATTGCACCGAGATATTGGTGTCCGCGCCCAGCGATTCGCGCAACACATCATCCACCGCCACCAACACTGCTTGTTTACGCGGGGTCGGCGGCAACAGCTGCATTTCCAGCGGTTTGTCGTTGAGCGTCACCACAAAACGGGTGCCGCCCATGCTGCGCAACTGGTCGAGAACCAGCGGCCGGTACGCCACCGGAAGGGAGCGAAAGTAACTGACGCTGGCGGTCATCGAATGGGCCAGGCTGCGGGCTGCGGTGACCAGCCCTTCCAACTGCGTGGCGCGCAATTGCGAAACCCAGATCACGCTCGACAGCGTCT
The DNA here is from genome assembly GCF_056396945.1 of Pseudomonas sp. 05N432. Taxonomy (NCBI): domain Bacteria; kingdom Pseudomonadati; phylum Pseudomonadota; class Gammaproteobacteria; order Pseudomonadales; family Pseudomonadaceae; genus Pseudomonas; species Pseudomonas sp. 05N432. The sequence continues at coordinate 123,480 of NZ_JBFTMM010000019.1, forward strand.
GTGCAAACAGCACCGCCAACAGAGTCAGCAGCAACATCCGCCCAAGCAGCGAACGCGGTACCGGCACCCGCCGTATCAGGCGAGTGAAGAACTCAGTGGCCATTGCTGGCGACTACATTGGCGGCCAGTTGATAACCGCTGCCGCGCACGGTGCGGATCAGGCGAGGAGGTTTGTCGGTATCGCGCAGACGCTGACGCAAACGGCTAACGGCCATGTCGACGATGCGATCGAGCGGCATCAGGTCGCGGCCACGAGTGGCATTGCCGATGGTGTCGCGGTCGAGGATTTCCTGCGGGTGATCGAGGAAGAGTTTCAGCAGCGCGAAATCGGCACCGGAGAGAATCACCTCTTCGCCATCGGTGTGAAACAGCCGGTGGCTGACCATGTCCAGCCGCCATTCATCGAAGGCCAACACCTCACCGCCAGAGCGCTCCTGACCGAACTGGGCACGTCGCAGCAAAGCTTTGATTCGCGCCTGCAACTCACGAGGGCTGAAGGGTTTGCCAAGGTAATCGTCGGCGCCGAGCTCCAGGCCAATGACCCGGTCGGCCTCGTCGGAACTGGCGGTGAGCATGATGATCGGCACCTGGGCCTGGCGCGGGTGCTGGCGAATCCAGCGACACAGGCTGAAGCCGTCTTCGTCCGGCAACATCACATCAAGGATCACCAGATCACTCGGCGCCTCGTTCAGCGCCTGGCGAAAACCGGCACCGTCGGGCGTGGTCCGCACCTGAAACCCTGCGCGGCTGAGGTAGGTGTCCAGCAACTCGCGTATCTCTTGATCGTCATCGACCAACAAAATCGACTTGTTGACTGAGCTCACTTCGAAGGCATCCTTGTTGTTAGTGTTGGGGCGGATTATGCCTGATCGTTCATGGATCTATGGTGCCTGTCAGGGCCCTATCGCGAGCAGGCTCGCTCCCACAAGGATTTGAATGCACGCAACCCTGTGGGAGCGAGCCTGCTCGCGATGAAGTCAATGCGGTCTCAAGCCTGCTCCAGTGCCACACCCGCACCAGTCAAACCGGAATACGGTGCAGTCACCAGCCAGACCGGAATGCCCTTGAAGTACTCGCTCATGCAGCCCTTGTCGGCGAAGCAGCGGGCAAAACCGCTCTTGAGAAAGAAATCGGCAAACCGCGGAATCACCCCACCGACGATGTAGACACCGCCGCGCCCACCGACGGTCAACACGTTGTTGCCGGCCACCCGACCGAGCCAGCAGCAGAACTGCTCGAGCACTTCCACAGCAATCGGGTCGCCCGCAAGGCCGGCGGCAGTGATGGCTTCCGGGGTGTCGAGCACAGGTTCATGCCCGTCGACTGCGCAGATCGCCCGGTAGACGCGCGGCAAACCGCCGCCGCTCAGCGCTGTTTCGGCACTGACGTGACCGATCTCGTTGTAGATGTGCTGCCAGAGCTGGGTTTCTCGCGGACTGCTCAGCGGCAGGTCGACATGCCCGCCCTCCCCCGGCAATGCGGCCCAACGGCCTTCGCCAAGATCCAGCAAGGTACCGACCCCAAGGCCGGTACCGGGACCGATCACCACGGCCGGGCGCAACGGCTCCGGCGTGCCTTCGCAGACCACCCGGAACTCGCCCGGTTGCAGGCGCGTCATGCCCAGCGCCATGGCCGAGAAGTCGTTGACCAGCAACAACCGATCGACCTGCAAGGTCTGACAAAAGGCCTTGCGGCTCAGCCGCCAGTGGTTGTTGGTAAAACGAAACTCATCGCCGCTGACCGGGCCAGCCACCGACAGGCACACCGCGCCAATCGAACCGGGCGCCAGGCCGAGGCCGCTCAGGTAGACGCCGATGGCGTCTTCCGGGCAGGCATAGTCGGCCGTCGCCAGCACCTGGACCGACTCCAGTTGCTGGTCTTTCCACAACGCAAAACGCGCATTGGTTCCACCAATGTCACCGACCAGCGCTAGTTTCACTTAAGGGTCTCCAGGGCAGAGGTAAAGGCGCTGGCGCCCTGCTCTGCCGAGCTGAAGGCCATGCGCATGAAGCCAAACAACTCGCGACCACAACCAATGCCGTTGTCCAGCAGGCCTTTGGCCGGTGTGCGAGCGGCAAATTCATCGGCGTCCACCATAAGCTGCAAGGTGCCTTTGACGCCATCGACGCGGATGATATCGCCCTCTTGCACGCGAGCCAAAGCACCACCGACAAAGGCTTCCGGGCTGACGTGAATCGCCGCAGGGATTTTCCCCGACGCGCCGGACATCCGCCCGTCAGTCACCAGCGCAACTTTGAAACCACGGTCCTGCAGTACACCGAGGAACGGCGTCATTTTGTGCAATTCCGGCATGCCGTTGGAGCGCGGGCCCTGGAAGCGCATCACCGCGACAAAGTCCTTCTCCAGCAGGCCGGCCTTGAACGCATCGGCCAGATCCTGCTGGTCCTGGAAGACCATTGCCGGTGCTTCGACCACTTGATGTTCCGGCGCCACGGCCGAGACTTTCATCACCCCGCGACCGAGGTTGCCTTCCATCACCCGCAGGCCGCCCTCTGGCGAGAACGCACGGGCAACGGGGCGCAGGATGTTTTCATCGAGGCTTTCGATCGGACCTTCGCGCCATACCAGCTCACCGTTTTCCAGGAACGGTTCCTGGGTGTAACGGCTCAGGCCATGCCCCGCCACGGTATTGACGTCTTCGTGAAGCAGGCCGGCTTCCAGCAGTTCGCGGATCAGGAACGACATGCCGCCCGCGGCCTGGAAGTGGTTGATGTCGGCCTTGCCGTTCGGGTAGACGTGGCTCAGGGTCGGCACCACCTCGGAGAGGTCGGCCATGTCCTGCCAGGTCAGCTGAATACCGGCCGCCATGGCGATGGCCGGCATGTGCAGGGTGTGGTTGGTCGAGCCCCCCGTGGCGTGCAGCGCAACAATCGAGTTGACCAGTGAACGCTCGTCGACGATTTCGCCGATCGGCATGAAGTTGCCGCTTTGCTTGGTCAGTCGGGTGATCTGATGCGCGGCTTCGCGAGTCAGGGCGTCACGCAACGGGGTGTTCGGGTTGACGAAGGATGCGCCTGGCAAGTGCAGGCCCATGACTTCCATCAGCAACTGGTTGGTGTTGGCGGTGCCGTAGAAGGTGCAGGTGCCAGGGCTGTGGTAGGACTTCATTTCCGATTCCAGCAGCTCTTCGCGGCTGGCCTTGCCTTCGGCGTAGCGCTGACGCACGTCGGCTTTTTCCTTGTTGGAAATGCCCGACACCATCGGCCCGCCCGGAACGAAAATCGTCGGCAGGTGACCGAAGCGCAGCGCGCCCATCATCAGGCCCGGCACGATCTTGTCGCAGATGCCGAGCATCATCGCCGCGTCGAACATGTTGTGCGACAGCGCAACAGCGGTCGACATCGCGATCACTTCGCGGCTGGCAATACCCAGCTCCATGCCCGGCTCGCCCTGGGTTACGCCGTCGCACATGGCCGGCACGCCGCCGGCGAACTGGCCGACCGAACCGATCTCGCGCAATGCGTGTTTGATTTGTTCCGGGTAGTGCTCGTACGGCTGGTGCGCCGAGAGCATGTCGTTATATGACGAAACAATCGCCACGTTGGCGGCGTTCATCATCCGAAGGCTTTGCTTGTCTTCGGTGCCACATCCGGCCACGCCGTGGGCGAAGTTGGCGCATTGCAGCTTGCCGCGCATCGGGCCATCGCTGGCGGCGCCGCGAATCAGTGCAAGGTAGGCCTCACGGGTAGCGCGGCTACGGGTGACAAGCCGTTCAGTGACCTCAAGTACGCGGGGATGCATGTGTAGAACTCCAGGCTAACGGATGTGGCGACCTGTTCGTGTCTATGCTGGTCAAGAGGCATCGACGCGTGACGCGCTGACGGTTTTCTTGACCACTCGGACCAGTTGATTCAGGTCACTCGTTGTAGATAAAACAAAATATTGCCACTAAAAAGGCTTGTTTTCTATTTTTTTGCGAATAATCTTGTAATTCCAACAACAAATATGACGAAGGCGCTTTTCATATGACTCTACGAATTGCAATCAATGGTTTTGGCCGCATTGGCCGCAATGTCCTTCGCGCACTGTATACCCAAGGCTACCGTCAGGATTTGCAGATCGTCGCCATCAACGATTTGGGCGATAGCGCGATGAACGCTCACCTGCTCAAGTACGACACCGTGCATGGCACCTTCGATGCCGATGTGCAGCACGATCAGGAAAGCCTGACCGTCAACGGCGACCGGATTTCGGTCAGCGCGATTCGCAACCCGGCCGAGTTGCCGTGGGCTGCCGAGAAGGTCGACGTCGTGTTCGAATGCACCGGTCTGTTCACCGACCGTGCCAAAGCCGCTGCCCATATTAGCGCCGGCGCGCGCAAAGTGATTATCTCGGCTCCGGCCAAAGGCGCCGACGCCACCGTGGTGTATGGGGTCAACCACGACATCCTGCGCCAATCGCACCAGATCATTTCCAACGCGTCGTGCACCACTAACTGCCTGGCCCCGGTGGCTCAGGTGTTGCACCGCGAGCTGGGCATCGAGAGCGGTCTGATGACCACCATCCATGCCTACACCAACGACCAGCACCTGACCGATGTCTACCACGTCGATCCGTACCGTGCCCGTTCGGCCACCCAGAACATGATCCCGAGCAAGACCGGCGCCGCCGAAGCGGTGGGCCTGGTGCTGCCGGAACTGGCCGGCAAACTGACCGGTATGTCGGTGCGCGTGCCGGTGATCAATGTGTCGCTGGTGGACCTGACCGTGCAACTCAAGCGCGAAGCCAGCGCTGACGAGGTCAACGCACTGCTCAAAGAAGCCAGCCAGCACTCGAAGATCCTCGGCTACAACACCCTGCCGCTGGTTTCCAGTGACTTCAACCACAACCCGTTGTCGTCGATTTTCGATGCCAACCACACCAAGTCCAGCGGCAAGCTGCTCAAGGTGCTGGCCTGGTATGACAACGAATGGGGCTTCTCCAACCGTATGCTCGATAACTGCCTCGCCCTGTGCAACGCCGAATAAGGCCGATTGCCCGTGGAGTCGCCGATGATCGGTATCAGCTTTACCCAAAAAACCATGGCGGCGCGCAAACGCATCGCCCTGGTTGCCCATGACCACTGCAAAGTGTTCTTGCTGGACTGGGCCGAGCGGCAGAAGGACAAGCTCGCCCAACACGAGCTTGTGGCCACCGGCACCACCGGGATGCTGTTGAGCAAGCGCCTGGACCTGCCCGTTGAAAGCATGATCAGCGGCCCGCTGGGTGGCGACCAACAACTGGGTGCGCGAATCGCCGAGCAGCGGGTCGACATGCTGGTGTTCTTCTGGGACCCGTTCGAGCCGCAACCTCACGACCCGGACATCAAGGCATTACTGCGGGTCGCGGCGGTCTGGAACATTCCAGTGGCCTGCAATGAATGCAGCGCCGATTACCTGCTCAGCAGCCCGTTGATGGATCAGTCGCACGCGTACCGGATCCCCGATTACCCGGCGTACCTGCAAGGCCGCAAATAATTCTCATCGGTAGCGCTTGACCTTTCAAGCAGATGATAAGCATTATCATTCGCTTGAAATGGATCAGGTCCTACTGTGAGTCAATCGCGCTTCAACCATGTCTTCCTCGCGCAGCGAGTCTCGCTGCTGCGGACCCTGGAGCGGATGGTCAACAACCACAGCACTGCCGAGGACCTCTTGCAGGAAACCTACCTGCGAGTGGCCCGTGCGTTGAGTGAACGGGCCATCGATCACCTCGAACCTTTCGTGTTTCAAACTGCCCGCAACCTGGCGCTGGACCATTTGCGCGCACGGCGCATTCAGTCCCGAACGATGCTCGAAGACGTTCCGCTGGACGTCGTGCAAAACATCGCGGCGCCGCTCAGCAGTGCCGAGGACGCCGCCCATGCCGAACAGTTGCTCGAACGCTTGAACATCAGCCTCAGCCAACTCACCCCGCGCCAACAACAAATTTTCATCCTCAGCCGCCTGCATGGGCACAGCTATCTGGAGATCGCCGAGCAGCTCAGCGTGTCCTTGAGCACCGTGCAAAAAGACCTGAAGCTGATCATGGCGATCTGCGTCGGTGTCGCTGATCGCCTCAACGAATAAGAGCAGCTGCAAGTTGTGAGCTTCAAGCTGCAAGAAAATCCCGAACCGCGATACTTGCCGCTTGAGGCTTGAAGCTTGAAACTGCTGGTCTGCAGACTCAGCCGAGGAACACCCGTGACGGACAGCCCCCCTTCCCACCCGCCACTCCCGGCGCGGGACTCATCAGCCAGCACCCGCGCCATGGACCAGGCGCTGGACTGGCTGATCGTGCTGGACAGTCCGAGCGAGCAACAAAGCCGCGAATTCCACGACTGGCTTGCCGCCGACCCGCGCAACGCCGAAGCATTCGCCAAGGCCCAGGCGATCTGGGACGGGCCACAGGTCGCGCAAGCCGCGCTGGGTTTGAGCACGACCCAACGCAAGGTCTCAAAACCTGGCCGCCTGCGCCCGCACTGGAAACCGCTGGCCATGGCGGCGGTGTTGATCCTCGGGCTATTCAGCTTCAGCAACCTGCCAATGCGGATTCAGGCGGATCATCTGACCGTGGTCGGCGAGCGCCAGCGCCTGCAACTGGAGGACGGTTCAAAAGTCCTGCTCAATACCAATTCGGCGTTTTCCAGCACCATCAACGACCAGCAGCGCATCGCCCGCCTGTATCAGGGCGAGGCCTATTTCGAGGTGGCGGCCAATCGCGGCCTGCCACTGGAAATCGACGCCGGCCCGGTCACGGCCAGTGTGCGCGACACCACGTTCGCCGTGCGCTACCTGGACGGCATTGCGCAGGTTCGCGTGCAACGCGGCGACGTCGACTTGCGCACCACCCACAGCAACGCCCGCGTGCGCTTGAGCGCTGGCGAAAGCATTCGTATCGGCCCCAATGGTTTCGATCAACCGGCCAGACTCGACCCGGCGACCGATCTGGCCTGGGTCCAGGGCCGACTGGTGTTCGAAAACTGCCCGTTGAGCCAGGTGCTGGCGGAACTGCGTCGCTACTACCCGGGCTGGATCATCAACACCAACGAACAGTTGGCCAACGTCGCAGTGACCGGCAATTACCGTCTCGACCAACCGCTGGACGTGGTTCGCTCGCTGGCCCACATCACCTCGGCCAGGCTCGAGGAATTTCCGGCGCTGGTGATCCTGAACTAAATGAGAATTATTTTTACTCGATAGCGCTTCATCGTTCGTCTCGTTATAGCCAATGCAATTGATTCGCATCTCTGATGCAAATCTGCACCTATAAGATTCGTGCGACACGGAGCGCTATTGATGTCCTCTCGCCTTACCCGCCGGTCCTCTTCACCTTCCTGCATGCTGTCCCTGCTGACTGCCGCCATTCTGTTGGCCGGCACGGCACAGGTCTCGGCTGCCACCGTCGAACAACCGAGCCGTAACATGGGCGACTACTCGTTCTCCATTCCCCAGCAGCCACTGGTGTCGGCACTCAATGCTTTTACCACCGTAACCGGTTGGCAGGTCGGCTTGCCGGCCGAACTGGCTGAAGGCGTCGCCTCGCCGGGCGTACACGGCTCGCTGCCCCCGGAAAAAGCCCTCGATCGCCTGTTGGTGGGGACCAACCTGAGCTATCGCAAGCTGGGCAATCACAACATCGTGCTGGAAAAACGCAGTGTCGACGGCCCCCTCGCCCTGCAACAAATGACCATCAGCGCCACCCGTCAGGAGCAGAGCGTCGACAGCGTACCGAGTACCGTCACCGTGCACACTCGCGAAGAGCTGGACCACGACAACGTCAACACCATCAAGGAACTGGTGCGCTACGAACCGGGTGTTTCGGTCGGCGGCACCGGCACCCGTGGCGGCATCAGCGGCTACAACATTCGCGGTATCGACGGTGACCGGATCCTGACCCAGGTCGATGGCGTCGAAGTGCCCAACGGTTTCTTCAACGGTCCGTACGCCAAGACCCAGCGCAACTACGTCGACCCGGAAATCGTCAAACGCGTGGAAATCCTCCGCGGTCCGGCGTCGGTGCTCTACGGCAGCAACGCCATCGGTGGTGCGGTGAGCTACTTCACCCTCGACCCGGATGACATCATCAAGCCCGGCAAAGACGTCGGCGCCCGCCTGAAAACCGGCTACAACTCCGCCGACGACAGCTGGCTCAAATCCGCCAGCGTCGCCGGGCGCGCCGAGCAGTTCGACGGCCTGCTGCACTTCAGTCAGCGTGATGGTCACGAAACCGAATCCTTCGGCAGCAACAACGGCACGGGGCTCAATCGCACCGCCGCCAACCCGGAAGACGTGCGCACCACCAACCTGCTGGCCAAAGCCGGCTGGAATTACGCCGATGACGCACGCCTGGGCCTGACCTACGAGAAGTACAAGGACGATCGCGACACCGACCAGCGAAGCGCCGTCGGTGGCCCGTTCAACAATGGCCAGCCAATGGGCATGTACCGCTCGCGCACCGGCAACGACACCATCACCCGCGAACGCTTCGGCCTGGAAAACAGCTTCGCCCTCGATGCCTTGCTGGTCGATCATCTCAAGTGGAGCCTGAACTACCAGATCGCCAAGACCGATCAGAGCACGTTGGAAAACTACTTCCCGTTCAGCCGCAATGTGATGCGCAGTCGCAAAACCCTCTACGAAGAAAAGCAGTGGGTATTCGACGCACAGCTCGATAAGGCCTTCAACATCGGTGAAACCGACCACCTGCTGACCTACGGCACCACCATCAAGCAAGAGAAAGTCAGCGGTTCGCGCAGCGGTAGCGGAACCTGCCTTGCCGTTGGCCGTCGTTGCACAGCGATCGGCGCGATCAGCCCTAGCGATGTGCTGAAGAAGTCCAGCGACTTCCCTGACCCGACCATCAACACTTACAGCCTGTTCGCCCAGGATCAGATCAGCTGGAACCAATGGACCTTCCTGCCGGGCCTGCGCTATGACTACACCCAGCTCAAGCCGCACATCACCCAGGAATTCCTCAACACCGTGGCCGCCGACGGCAAAGGCACGGTCAGCGACGAGAACAAGACCTGGCATCGCGTATCGCCCAAGTTCGGCCTGACCTACGCCCTGACCGACCACTACACCTGGTACGGCCAGTACGCCGAAGGTTTCCGCACCCCGACCGCCAAGGCGCTGTATGGCCGTTTCGAAAACACCACCACCGGCTACCGCGTGGAGCCGAACCCGAATCTGGGGCCGGAAAAAAGCCAGAGCTACGAGACCGGCCTGCGCGGTAACTTCGAGTCCGGTCACTTCGATGTGGCGGTGTTCTATAACAAGTACCGCGACTTCATCAACGAAGACGCCGTCACCCCGGGCTACAACGAGCTGACGTTCCAGAGCAACAACATCAAGCACGCGACCATCAAGGGCGTCGAGCTCAAAGGCCGCCTGAACCTCGACACCTTCGGCGCGCCGCAAGGCCTCTACACCCAGGGTTCGGTGGCCTATGCCCACGGTCGCAACAACGACACTGGCGAGCCGCTCAATGCGGTCAACCCGCTGACCGGCGTGTTCGGCCTGGGTTACGACCAGGACAACTACGGTGCCTTGCTCAGCTGGACCCTGGTGCAGAAGAAGAACCTCGTCGACAGCAGCAGCTTCAAGTCGCCGGATGGCGTCAGCAGCCAGTTCAAGACGCCGGGCTATGGCGTGGTCGACCTGAGCGGTTTCTACAAAGTGACCGACGACGTCACCGTCAGCGCTGGCGTGTACAACCTGGCCGACAAGAAATACTGGCAGTGGGACAACGTGCGCGGTTACGACAGCGTCGGTGAAGCCGCCGTGCTCAGCCCGGCCAACCTCGATCGCCTGACCGAGCCGGGCCGCAACTTCGCGATCAACCTGATCTGGGACATCTGATTGATGGAGCCTTGCTGCGCTTTTGGACGAAAGCGCAGTGAGGATTTTTTACGCTGCCGCGTCGTCTGGTTCGTCCAGTTACAACGCGCCTTTCATTCTCAAGGACTTCTTCATGACCGCCGCCCAAACCTCCGAACGCCCGAGCCTGCGCTCGCAACGCCTGAACCAGATCACTAATGAGCCACACAGCAAGCTCGACGCGCTGGTGAAAGCTCACGCACCGTTCGAAACCCAAGCCAACTTCGCCTGCTTCGTGGTTGCCCAGTACCTGTTCCAGTCGGAACTGGTGTCGCTGTACAACAATGCCGAACTGATCGCCATCGTCCCGGACCTGCCGCAGCGTTGCCGCGCCGACGCCGCCAGGGCTGACCTGGCCGACCTGGAAACCGACGTCCCGGCCCCGGTGGCAGGCGCCGTGAACAGCCCGGGCAAGGCCGAGGCCCTGGGCTGGATCTTCGTCTCCGAAGGGTCGAAACTCGGTGCCGCGTTCCTGATCAAGCGTGCCGTGGGCCTGGGCTTGAGCGAAACATTCGGTGCCCGTCACCTGGCAGAGCCAGCCGGTGGCCGCGCCGAAGGCTGGAAACGCTTCGTCAAAACCCTCGACGGCCTGGCCTTCTCCGCACAGGAAGAAGCCGAGATCGAAAAAGGCGCCATCGACGCCTTCAACCGCTTCACCGTCCTGCTGGAACAGGCTTACGCCACAACCCCAGAACTCGCCTGACGGAACGCAATCCCTTGTGGGAGCGAGCCTGCTCGCGATGACGGACTGACATACAACATGGATGTTGACTGAAACTCCGCTATCGCGAGCAGGCTCGCTCCCACAAGGGGGATTTCATCCGGGCTGACAGTTTTTTGAACTATGATCGTGCTCTCTTCCGGAGGGCCTTCGATGACTGATTTCCTGACGTCCATTCAAGCCGCGCTCGGCTTGCCCGCTACTGCGATCACCGTTACCTCGAGCGGCGCCCTGCCCTCGGCGTTTGCCGTAACGGACCTCGCCAGCGCCAGCATCGCGGCTGCCGGCCAGGCCATCACTGAACTCCTGCAACAACAGACCGGTCGTTTACCGGACCTGGAAGTCGACCGTCGCCTCGCCTCCTTCTGGTTCGCCACGTCGATCCGCCCGATCGGCTGGAGCGTGCCACCGCTGTGGGACCCCATCGCAGGGGACTACGCGACCCATGACGGCTGGATTCGTCTGCACACCAACGCCCCTCATCACCGCAGCGCGGCCGAACAGGTGCTGGGACACTGCTTTGATCGCAGTGCGATGGCCGCCAAGGTCGCCCGATGGGGCAAAAGAGAGCTGGAACACGCAATAGTCGAGGCCGGCGGTTGCGCTGCCGAAATGCGCTCATGGCAACAATGGCAGTCCCACCCTCAAGGGGTGGCGGTGAACGCCGAACCGCTGATTCATTTTTCCGCAGACAATAGTGAGCACTCGAAAGCCTGGCCCGGTTCGGTCGCGCAACCGCTGGCGGGCATCAAGGTGCTGGACCTGACCCGCGTCCTCGCCGGCCCCGTTGCCAGCCGCTTCCTCGCAGGGCTGGGTGCCGATGTGTTGCGCATTGATCCACCGCAGTGGAACGAACCGGGTGTGATTCCGGAAGTCACCCTGGGTAAACGCTGCGCCCGCCTCGACCTGCACAACAGCGTCGATCGCGGGGTATTCGAAAGCCTGCTCAAGGATGCCGACATCCTGCTCCACGGTTACCGCGCCGATGCCTTGGAACACCTCGGCTACGGCACCGCCGAACGGCAGGAACTCGCCCCCGGCCTGATCGACGTTTGCCTCAATGCATACGGCTGGAGCGGCCCCTGGCAAAACCGTCGTGGTTTCGACAGCCTGGTGCAAATGAGCAGCGGCATCGCCGAGGCCGGGATGCTCTGGAAGCACGCGGACAAACCGACACCCTTGCCGGTTCAGGCGCTGGACCACGCCACCGGTTACCTGATGGCGGCCAGTGCGATCAAGTTGTTGGCTGAGCGGTTGAGTAGCGGACGCAGTGGCTCGGCACGATTGTCTCTGGCGCGCACGGCAAAGTTGCTGGTTGAACAGGGTCCGGGGACGGATGAGGCCTTGCGAGCCGAAGATGACAACGATCAGGGAATGGTGATTGAACAGACTCCTTGGGGCCCGGCGCATCGGTTGCATGTACCGCTGAAAATCACCGGTACACCGTTGCAGTGGGCCATTCCGGCCGGGGAATTGGGTTCCCATCGGGCGCAGTGGTGGTGACTGTTCGACCGCCATCGCGAGCAGGCTCGCTCCCACAGGTAATCACCGGTGTACGCGCGAACGTATGCCTGAAACAAATCCAGTGTGGGAGCGAGCCTGCTCGCGATGACGATCGAACAGTCAACGCAACTGTCGAGACAATTTCAGTCAACCCGAACCAACGACGTCCACAACACCTGCGCCGCATACGCCCGACACGGTCGCCACACCTCGGCACGGGCCAACAAATCACGCGGCGTCACCGGCCCACCTTCCAGCGCCGCCAGTGCGTTGATCAACCCCACATCGCCTGACGGAAACGCATCCAACTCGCGCATCTGTCGCAACGCGATGTACTGCGCCGTCCAGTCGCCAATCCCCCACAATGCCAGCAATCGCGCAACACCGTCGTTCCGACCCGGTTCAAACAACAAGGGATCGTCAAGCAACGCTTGCGCCACGCCAGACAGCGTCCGCCCACGGCTTTTCGGCATTCCCAACGTCGCCAGATCCGCTGCCGCCAACACCGTTGCTTGAGGAAACACATGAGTCAATCCTGACAGTGGCGCAGACAACGGTTCGCCATACTGCGCCACCAGCTTCCCCGCCAGCTTGATCGCGGCACCGACCGTGATCTGCTGCCCCAGCACCGCGCGAATTGCCAGTTCCAGCCCGTCCCACGCCCCTGGCACCCGTAAACCAGGACGCTCGGCAATCAACCTTGCCATCAACGGATCAACCGTCAGTTGCTGATGAATACGTGGCAAGTCTGCGTCCAGATCGAACATCCGCCGCAACCGCGTAACGATCTCGGGCACGGCTGACGCCTCAGGGAAGCACAGCCTCACCTCCAGCGCATTATCAGCCGCTGGCGTAATCGAAAACGTGCCGTGCACACCGTTCAGGCTGATGCTGCGCGAGTACACACCATCGACCACCGACTCCATCCCGGCAATCGCCCGCGCCGACAAAAAGCCGAGCATCGCCGGCCAGTCATAAGGCGGCTGATAGTCAAGCAACAGCTTCACCACAACAGCCCGCCGAGTCGAAGCGTTTGCGCCGGTTGCGACATCCTTACCTCTTATCTCGAATCGACTGTTTGTCATGTTTTGAAACCATAACAAGTGTTCATTTCATTAAATAGGCGACGTGGCATGACGTTAATAAAATAACGGCAAAAAACAATACTTATTCAGAACGCTCTCATCTATGCCATGAAGGCACTTTGCCGGTTTTGTGGGGCATTCCAGATACATAAATTCTGTACTGAAAACAGATGCGCAAAATTTGCGCATTCTGAAAAAACAACTAGCTTCAAGGCTCGCAGCGATTAGTAACCATCCCCGGTTATTTTATAAAAAGCCCTCTGGAACAGGCCTCTTGTGGCACATACGCTCTATTCAGGAAGTATTCACACATCCGTCATTAACAACGGAATGTGACCATCAACTGATCCAGATCAGCTGTTCTATCAGCAAGTGGATTTAGGCTGTGGTCTCTTTTCTCCGGCAATGGAGTCATGCATGTCTGAATCTTCTGGAAAACTACGACTCGGCGCCTTAGTCGCCCTGGTAGTAGGTTCCATGATTGGGGGCGGGATATTCTCTTTGCCGCAAAATATGGCCGCCAGTGCCGATGTCGGCGCAGTGCTGATTGGTTGGGCCATTACGGCCGTGGGCATGTTGACCCTGGCGTTCGTCTTCCAGACCCTCGCCAACCGCAAGCCTGACCTTGATGGCGGTGTCTACGCCTACGCCAAGGCCGGTTTCGGCGACTACATGGGTTTCTCGTCCGCCTGGGGTTACTGGATCAGCGCCTGGCTGGGCAACGTGGGGTACTTCGTACTCCTGTTCAGTACCCTCGGCTACTTCTTCCCGCTATTTGGGGAGGGAAATACGCCTGCGGCGGTGATTGGCGCTTCGCTGCTGCTGTGGGCCGTGCACTTTCTGGTGCTGCGCGGGATCAAGGAAGCGGCGTTCATCAACCTGGTGACCACCGTCGCCAAAGTCGTGCCACTGGTGCTGTTCGTCTTGATCGCGATCTTCGCCTTCAAACTCGACATCTTTACCGCCGACATCTGGGGCCTGAAAAACCCTGACCTGGGCAGCGTCATGAACCAGGTGCGCAATATGATGCTGGTCACCGTCTGGGTGTTCATCGGCATCGAAGGCGCGAGCATCTTCTCGGCCCGGGCGGAGAAACGTTCGGACGTCGGTAAGGCCACCGTCATCGGCTTTATCACCGTGCTGTTGTTCCTGGTGCTGGTGAACGTGCTGTCGCTGGGCATCATGACTCAGCCAGCGCTGGCCAAACTGCAAAACCCGTCGATGGCTGCCGTACTCGAGCACGTCGTCGGTCACTGGGGCGCGGTGCTGATCAGTGTCGGCCTGGCCATCTCGTTGTTGGGTGCCTTGCTGTCGTGGGTACTGCTGTGTGCGGAGATCATGTTCGCCGCCGCCAAAGACCACACCATGCCGGCGTTCCTGCGTAAGGAAAACGCCAAACAGGTACCGGTCAATGCCTTATGGCTGACCAACGCGATGGTGCAGATTTTCCTGGTCATCACCCTGTTCTCGGCCAGTACCTACCTGTCGCTGATCTACCTCGCCACCTCGATGATTCTGGTGCCCTACCTGTGGTCGGCGGCCTATGCACTGCTGCTGGCGGTACGCGGCGAGAGCTACGAAAACGCCCTGGCCGAACGCCAGAAAGACCTGGTCATCGGTGCCATTGCGCTGATCTATGCGATCTGGCTGCTGTACGCAGGCGGCACCAAATACCTGCTGCTGTCCGCCCTGCTCTACGCCCCCGGCGCGATCCTGTTCGCCAAGGCCAAGCACGAGTTGGGCAAAGCGGTTTTCACCAACGTCGAGAAGCTGATTTTCACCGCGGTAGTCATTGGCGCGCTGGTGGCGGCCTATGGGCTCTACGACGGCTTCCTGACCCTGTAGCACCTGTACCACTCGACTGTTTTGTTATCTGGAGGATCTGAAATGACCACGGAAAAAGTGAAGTACGGCGTACATTCCGAAGCCGGCAAACTGCGCAAAGTCATGGTGTGCTCCCCCGGCCTGGCCCACCAGCGGCTGACCCCGAACAACTGCGACGAACTGCTTTTCGATGATGTGCTGTGGGTGGCCCAGGCCAAGCGCGACCATTTCGACTTCGTCACCAAGATGCGCGAGCGCGATATCGACGTGCTGGAAATGCACAACCTGCTGACCGACATCGTATCCAACCGCGAAGCGCTGGACTGGATTCTGCAACGCAAGATCACCGCCAACTCCGTGGGTGTCGGCCTGGTCCACGAAGTCGACGCCTGGTTGCGCAGCCTCGAGCCGCGCAAGATCGCCGAATTCCTGATTGGCGGCGTGTCGGCCGATGACCTGCCCACCAGCTTCGGTGGCAAGACCATCGAAATGTTCCGCGACTTCCTCGGCCACTCCAGCTTCATTCTGCCGCCGCTGCCGAACACCCAATTCACCCGCGACACCACCTGCTGGATCTATGGCGGCGTCACGCTGAACCCGATGCACTGGCCGGCGCGCCGTCAGGAAACCCTGCTGGCCAGCGCCATCTACAAATTCCATCCGGAGTTCACCAACGCCGACTTCCAGGTCTGGTACGGCGACCCGGATCAGGAGCACGGCAACGCCACACTGGAAGGCGGCGACGTGATGCCCATCGGCAACGGCGTGGTGTTGATCGGCATGGGCGAACGCTCGTCCCGTCAGGCCATCGGGCAACTGGCACTGAACCTGTTCAAGCACAAAGCGGTCGAGCGCGTGATCGTCGCCGGCCTGCCGAAATCCCGCGCGGCGATGCACCTGGACACCGTGTTCAGCTTCTGCGACCGCGACCTGGTGACGATCTTCCCGGAAGTGGTGCACCAGATCGTCGCCTTCACCCTGCGCCCTGACGAAAGCAAACCGGGCGGCATCGATATCCGCCGCGAAGAAACCAGCTTCCTCGACACCGTGGCCGCCGCGCTCAACCTCAAGGCCCTGCGCGTCGTCGAAACCGGCGGCAACAGCTTCGCCGCCGAACGCGAACAGTGGGACGACGGCAACAACGTGGTGGCCTTGGAACCTGGCGTGGTAATCGGCTACGACCGCAATACCTACACCAACACCTTGCTGCGCAAGGCCGGGGTCGAGGTCATCACCATCAGCGCCAGTGAACTCGGCCGTGGCCGTGGCGGCGGCCACTGCATGACCTGCCCGATCATCCGCGACCCGATCGACTACTAACTTTCAAACCTTGGCCGGGGCTTACAGAGCACCGGCCTTGGGGATAACCGAAACCCAAGGAGATCCATATCATGGCTTTCAACATGCGTAATCGCAGCCTGCTCTCGCTGATGCACCATACCAATCGCGAGTTGCACTACCTGCTGGACCTGTCCCGCGACCTGAAACGCGCCAAGTACACCGGCACCGAACAGCCGCACCTCAAAGGCAAGAACATCGCGCTGATCTTCGAAAAAACTTCGACCCGCACCCGCTGCGCCTTCGAAGTCGCGGCCCATGACCAGGGGGCTCACGTCACCTACATCGACCCGGTGTCGTCGCAGATCGGCCACAAGGAAAGCATGAAAGACACCGCCCGCGTTCTCGGGCGGATGTTCGATGCCATCGAGTACCGCGGCTTCGAACAGGAAATCGTCGAAGAACTGGCCACGTTCGCAGGCGTGCCGGTGTTCAATGGCCTGACCGCTGAATTCCACCCGACGCAAATGATCGCCGACACCCTGACCATGCGCGAGCACAGCGACAAGCCGCTGCATGACATCAGCTACGCCTACCTCGGTGACGCCCGCTACAACATGGGTAATTCGCTGCTGATGATCGGTGCCAAACTCGGCATGGACGTGCGCATCGGTGCACCGAAAGCGCTATGGCCACATCAGGACTTCATCGATCAGTGCAAAGCCTTCGCCGAGGAAAGCGGTGCACGCATTACCATCACCGAAGACCCTGTCGAGGCGGTCAAGGGCGTGGACTTCATTCACACCGACATCTGGGTGTCGATGGGTGAACCGGTCGAAGCATGGGACGAGCGTATCGAACAACTGCTGCCGTACCAGGTCAACGCTAAAATGATGAAAGCCTCGGGCAATCCCCGGGTGAAATTCATGCATTGCCTGCCGGCGTTCCACAACAGCGAAACCAAGGTCGGCAAGGATATCGCGGCGCGCTACCCGCACCTGGCCAACGGCGTTGAGGTGACTGAAGAAGTATTCGAATCGCCCGCCAACATCGCCTTCGAGCAAGCGGAAAACCGCATGCACACCATCAAGGCGATCCTGGTCTCGGCGCTGGCGGATATTTAACGATCAACACGGTTTGCTCTTTGTGGGAGCGAGCCTGCTCCGGGCGGCGTTCCGACGATGGCGGACTGGAACTCAGCATGGATGTTGGCCGATACACTGCTATCGCGAGCAGGCTCGCTCCCACAGGAGAACGAGTTGCTCGCTCTCTT
This sequence comes from Pseudomonas sp. 05N432, assembly GCF_056396945.1. Taxonomy (NCBI): domain Bacteria; kingdom Pseudomonadati; phylum Pseudomonadota; class Gammaproteobacteria; order Pseudomonadales; family Pseudomonadaceae; genus Pseudomonas; species Pseudomonas sp. 05N432. The sequence goes on from NZ_JBFTMM010000019.1 coordinate 141,024, forward strand.
TTTGAAAGGACTGCATTATGCGTATCGTCATTGCACTGGGCGGTAACGCCCTGCTCCGCCGTGGTGAACCCCTGACCGCGGACAACCAGCGCGGCAATATCCGCGTCGCCACGGAACAGATCGCCAAGATCCATCCCGGTAACGAACTGGTGATCGCTCACGGCAATGGCCCGCAAATCGGCCTGCTGTCGTTGCAAGCGGCCGCCTACACCTCTGTCAGCCCTTATCCGCTGGACGTGCTGGGTGCTGAAACCGATGGGATGATCGGCTACATCATCGAACAGGAACTGGGCAATCTGCTGGACTTCGAAGTGCCCTTCGCGACCCTCCTGACCCAAGTCGAAGTCGACCCCAATGACCCGGCGTTCCAACACCCAAGCAAGCCCATCGGCCCGATCTATTCCAAGGCCGAAGCAGAAAAACTCGCCGCCGAAAAAGGCTGGGCCATCGCCCCGGACGGCGACAAATTCCGCCGCGTGGTGGCCAGCCCGAAACCCAAGCGCATCTTCGAAATCCGCCCGGTCAAATGGCTGCTGGAAAAAGGCAGCATCGTGATCTGCGCAGGCGGTGGCGGCATCCCGACGATGTACGACGAGCACCGCAAGCTCAAGGGCGTGGAAGCGGTGATCGACAAAGACCTGTGTTCGGCGCTGCTGGCCGAGCAGCTCGACAGTGACTTGCTGGTGATCGCCACCGACGTCAACGCCGCGTTCATCGACTTCGGCAAGCCGACTCAGAAAGCCATCGCCCAGGCCCACCCGGACGACATCGAAAAAATCGGCTTCGCGGCCGGCTCCATGGGGCCGAAAGTCCAGGCTGCCTGCGAGTTCGCCCGCCACACTGGCAAAGTCGCGGTGATCGGTTCACTCTCGGACATCGAAGCGATCGTCCAGGGCAACGCCGGCACCCGTATCAGCACGGCCAGACCTGGTATCACCTACCTATGAAAACAGCCGGGCAGGACTTGAGCCTGCCCCGTTTCAATGCCTTTGAAGGAGATGTCCATGGCCATATTTGAGCCCGGTCACTTGCATATCGAACGCCATGCGCTGAACAAGGATGATTTCAGCTACAACCTGTGCATCGACTATGAGATCGCTACCGACCCCAAGGAAGGCATAGGAATGCTTTTCACAGTGCATGGTTCGGTCGAGGGCAAGGACCTGAAGGAAGACTTCTTCCTGGCCAAAGACCAGGCCTTCGACTTTGCCCGACACGCCACGCGCATCGCACAGAAGTACGGCATGCCCAAGAATGCCAACATCAGCCCGCTGCACAAGTACTACGACGAAATGTTCGAAGACGTACGCAAGCAGCTTGATATCAAATCCGGGGATCCGGTGAAGCCCGAACACCTGTAATAACCCCAACACAGAAGATCAATGAGCCCACCAGTCCACTGTGGGAGCGAGCCGGCTCCGGGCGGCGTTCCGACGATAGCGGTCTTTCAGTCGACATCCATAGCGCATGTCAGTCCGTCATCGTCGGAACGCCGCCCGGAGCCGGCTCGCTCCCACAGAGGGCAGTATTACTCTGAAGGCCCTCCGTTGATTTCACCTAACCCCCTCCTCCAAGGCATACTTGCCATCCTCCGCACTCCAGAACACTGAACCGTCCCATGCGTATCCACGTCAGCTTCATCGACCGCGTTGGTATTACCCAGGAAGTCCTGGCCTTGCTCGGTGGGCGTAATCTCAACCTGGATGCAGTGGAAATGGTGCCGCCGAACGTTTACATCGACGCGCCGACCCTTAGCCCGCAAGTGCTCGAAGAGCTGAGCGATGCGCTGTTCAGCGTGCGYGGTGTGCAATCGGTGACGGTGGTCGACATTCTTCCCGGACAGCGTCGGCACCTGCAACTCGATGCTCTGCTGGCGGCGATGACCGACCCGGTGCTGGCCCTCGATAGCGCCGGTAACGTGTTGCTGGCCAACCCGGCGCTGATCGCCTTGTATGGTCGCGAACCCGCCGGGGAAAGCGTCGCCGAGCTGTTCAGCGATCCGGCGTTGCTGGATACGTTGCTGGAAAACGGCTTTCGCCTGCCTTTGCGCGAGATCACCGTCAACGGCCAGACCTTGCTGCTGGACGCTACACCCATCACCGATGCCGGCGCCTTGCTGACCTTGTATCAACCCAACCGCATCGGTGAACAACTCTCGGCGTTGCACCATGATCACGCCGAAGGTTTCGATGCATTGCTCGGTGAGTCGCCGGCGATCCGCACCCTCAAGGCCCGCGCGCAACGGGTGGCGGCGCTCGATGCTCCGTTGCTGATCCAGGGTGAAACCGGCACCGGCAAAGAGCTGGTGGCCCGCGCCTGCCATGCGATCAGCGCCCGACACAGCGCGCCGTTCCTGGCGTTGAACTGCGCGGCATTGCCGGAGAACCTCGCCGAAAGCGAGCTGTTCGGCTACGCCCCCGGCGCCTTCACCGGCGCCCAGCGTGGCGGCAAGCCGGGCCTGATGGAACTGGCCAACCAGGGCACAGTGTTCCTCGACGAGATTGGCGAAATGTCGCCGTACTTGCAGGCCAAATTGTTGCGCTTCCTCAACGATGGCAGCTTCCGTCGGGTCGGCGGCGATCGCGAGGTCAAGGTCAACGTGCGAATCCTCAGCGCTACCCACCGCAACCTGGAACAAATGGTCAGCGAAGGCACGTTCCGTGAAGACCTGTTCTACCGCCTCAACGTGCTCAACGTCGAAGTCCCGCCGCTGCGTGAACGCGGTCAGGACATCCTGTTGCTGGCGCGCTACTTCATGCAGCAGGCCTGCGCACAGATCCAGCGCCCGGTCTGTCGCCTGGCGCCCGGCACTTACCCGGCCCTGCTCGGCAACCGCTGGCCGGGCAATGTGCGGCAATTGCAGAACGTGATCTTCCGCGCCGCGGCCATTTGCGAAAGCAGCCTGGTGGACATCGGCGACCTGGACATCGCCGGCACCTCGGTAGCACGCGAAAGCGACGTGGATGTCGACAGCCTTGAGCAGGCCGTGGAAGCGTTCGAGAAAACCCTGCTGGAAAAACTCTACGTCAACTACCCCTCGACCCGCCAACTGGCCAGCCGTTTGCAAACCTCCCACACCGCCATCGCCCATCGATTGCGCAAGTACGGGATTCCGGGCAAGCCTTGAAGACCTCATCGCGAGCAGGCTCGCTCCCACAGGAGATGTCCTGTGATCCCAGATTTTGTGTACGACACAGATCACTGTGGGAGCGAGCCTGCTCGCGATGAGGTCAGTTGCCCCACCATCAAACTCGCCTAAAAACGACCTCCATCTGTACTGAATGCGCTACAGCGGAACGATTTCGCTACACACTCGCTTAAACTGCGCTACGCAAGGCTTTGATCCCCATAGGCTTTTTTACAGGCCTCAATCTGTAGCGATTTCGCTACAGTCGTGTTTTTCACCTCGCCCGCAATAATCATCAACCTATTGATTTATAACGAATAAAAAACGTTGGCCGCGTTCTTGCTATGTATCTGGCTATTCAGCTCTGCCCTGCACGAGCATTCAATCGCGTCCACCAGACGAATCTGGCCCCTAGGAGTTTCCATGAGCGAGTTGCGTTTTACTGAAGATCACGAATGGCTGCGCACCGAAGCTGACGGCAGCGTTACGGTCGGCATCACCGCCTTCGCACAGAACGCCTTGGGCGACGTGGTTTTCGTACAGCTGCCTGAGCTGCAGTCCTACGACAAAGGCGCTGAAGCAGCCACCGTGGAGTCGGTAAAAGCCGCCAGCGGCGTGTACATGCCACTGGACGGTGAAGTGCTGGAAGTGAACCCGGCGCTGGACAGCAGCCCTGAACTGGTCAACGAAGATCCGCTGGGCGAAGGCTGGTTCTTCCGCTTCAAGCCTGTCGACGCCTCGGCTGTCGCCAAACTGCTGGATCAGGACGCCTACGACCGTCTGATCAAAGCCAACGCCGAAGCCTGAGGAGCGCCAACATGACTCAAGTAAATCTCAGCACCGCCAACGAATTCATCGCGCGCCACATCGGCCCGCGCGCAGGCGATGAGCAAGCCATGCTCAACAGCCTCGGCTTTGACTCGCTGGAAGCCCTGAGCGCCAGCGTCATCCCCGACAGCATCAAAGGCACCAGCGTCCTCGGACTGGAAGACGGCTTGAGCGAAGCCGAGGCCCTGGCCTCAATCAAAGCCATCGCCGCCAAGAACCAACTGTTCAAGACCTACATCGGCCAGGGCTACTACAACTGCCACACACCGTCGCCGATCCTGCGCAACCTGCTGGAAAACCCGGCCTGGTACACCGCCTACACCCCCTACCAGCCAGAAATTTCCCAGGGCCGCCTGGAAGCGCTGTTGAACTTCCAGACCCTGATCAGCGACCTGACCGGCCTGCCGATCGCCAACGCGTCCCTGCTCGACGAAGCTACCGCCGCTGCCGAAGCCATGACCTTCTGCAAACGCCTGAGCAAGAACAAAGGCAGCCACGCCTTCTTCGCCTCAGCCCATTGCCACCCGCAAACCCTCGACGTGCTGCGCACCCGTGCCGAGCCGTTGGGCATTGACGTGGTGGTTGGCGACGAACGCGAATTGACCGATGTCAGCGCGTTCTTCGGCGCTCTGCTGCAATACCCGGCGAGCAACGGCGACCTGTTCGACTACCGCGAACTGGCCGAGCGCTTCCACGCTGCCAATGCGCTGGTCGCAGTCGCCGCTGACCTGCTGGCCCTGACCGTGCTGACCCCGCCGGGCGAGTTCGGTGCCGACGTGGCCATCGGCAGCGCCCAACGCTTCGGTGTGCCGCTGGGCTTCGGTGGCCCACATGCGGCCTACTTCTCCACCAAGGATGCGTTCAAGCGCGACATGCCGGGCCGTCTGGTCGGTGTCTCGGTGGACCGTTTCGGCAAGCCGGCCCTGCGCCTGGCCATGCAGACCCGCGAGCAACATATCCGTCGCGAGAAAGCCACCAGCAACATCTGCACCGCCCAAGTGCTGCTGGCCAACATCGCCAGCATGTACGCCGTGTATCACGGCCCGAAAGGCCTGACGCAGATCGCCAACCGCATTCACCACCTGACCGCGATCCTCGCCAAAGGCTTGAGTGCACTGGGTCTGAACGTCGAGCAAGCAAACTTCTTCGACACCCTGACCCTCGCCACTGGCGCCAACACCGCTGCCCTGCACGACAAGGCCCGCGCCCAGCGCATCAACCTGCGTGTCATCGATGGCGAGCGTCTGGGTCTGTCCCTCGACGAAACCACCACCCAGGCCGACATCGAAACCCTGTGGAGCGTGCTGGCTGACGGCAAAGCCCTGCCGGAATTCGCCGCGCTGGCCGCCTCGGTGCAAAGCCGCATCCCGGCTGAACTGGTGCGTCAATCGCCAATCCTCAGCCACCCGGTATTCAACCGTTATCACTCGGAAACCGAGCTGATGCGCTACCTGCGCAAGCTCGCCGACAAAGACCTGGCGCTGGATCGCACCATGATCCCGCTGGGTTCGTGCACCATGAAACTCAACGCCGCCAGCGAAATGATCCCGGTGACCTGGGCCGAGTTCGGCGCCCTGCACCCGTTCGCTCCGGCCGAGCAAAGCGCCGGCTACCAGCAGTTGACCGATGAACTGGAAGCGATGCTCTGCGCCGCCACCGGTTACGACGCGATTTCGCTGCAACCGAACGCCGGTTCCCAAGGTGAATACGCCGGTCTCCTGGCCATTCGCGCCTACCACCAGAGCCGTGGCGAAGAGCGCCGCGACATCTGCCTGATCCCGTCGTCGGCCCACGGCACCAACCCGGCCACCGCCAACATGGCCGGCATGCGCGTAGTCGTCACCGCGTGCGATGCTCGCGGCAACGTCGACATCGAAGACCTGCGCGCCAAAGCCATCGAGCACCGCGAGCACCTCGCCGCGCTGATGATCACTTACCCGTCGACCCACGGCGTGTTCGAAGAAGGCATCCGCGAAATCTGCGGGATCATTCATGACAACGGCGGCCAGGTGTACATCGACGGCGCCAACATGAACGCCATGGTCGGTCTCTGCGCACCGGGCAAGTTCGGCGGCGACGTCTCGCACCTGAATCTGCACAAAACCTTCTGCATCCCGCACGGCGGTGGCGGCCCGGGTGTTGGCCCGATTGGCGTGAAATCGCACCTGACGCCGTTCTTGCCGGGGCACGCGGCCATGGAACGCAAGGAAGGCGCGGTCTGCGCGGCACCGTTTGGTAGCGCGAGCATTCTGCCGATCACCTGGATGTACATCCGCATGATGGGCGGCGCTGGCCTCAAGCGGGCTTCGCAATTGGCGATCCTCAACGCCAACTACATTTCCCGTCGCCTCGAAGAACACTACCCAGTGCTCTACACCGGCAGCAACGGTCTGGTCGCCCACGAGTGCATCCTCGACCTGCGCCCACTGAAAGACAGCAGCGGCATCAGCGTCGATGACGTCGCCAAGCGCCTGATCGATTTCGGCTTCCACGCACCGACCATGTCGTTCCCGGTGGCCGGCACGTTGATGATCGAGCCGACCGAAAGCGAATCCAAGGAAGAGCTGGACCGCTTCTGCGACGCGATGATCCGCATCCGCGAAGAAATCCGCGCAGTGGAAAACGGCACTCTGGACAAGGACGACAACCCACTGAAAAACGCTCCGCACACGGCCGCGGAAATCGTTGGCGAGTGGACCCACCCGTACAGCCGTGAGCAAGCGGTGTATCCAGTGGCTTCGTTGATCGAAGGCAAATACTGGCCACCGGTCGGTCGGGTCGACAACGTGTTCGGCGACCGCAACCTGATCTGCGCCTGCCCGTCGATCGAAAGCTACGCTTAAACCTGAGTGGGAGTGGATTCGTCCACTCCCCTCAAAGCACACCACACCCCCTGTGGGAGCGAGCCTGCTCGCGATAGCGGTCTATCAGTCGACATCTTTGTTGAATGTCAGTCCGCTATCGCGAGCAGGCTCGCACAACCATGTCGTTAAGCGTGTTCGACCTGTTCAAGATTGGCATCGGCCCCTCCAGCTCCCACACCGTCGGTCCGATGCGCGCTGCTGCGCGCTTCGTCGAAGGCCTGCGTCGTGAAAACCTGCTGGCAGCCACCACCTGCGTCAAAGTCGAGCTCTACGGCTCGCTCGGCGCCACTGGCAAAGGCCACGGCAGCGACAAAGCCGTGTTGCTGGGTCTGGAAGGCGAACACCCGGACACCGTGAACACCGAGAACATCGCCGCCCGCCTGCTCGAGATTCGCAGCAGCGGTCGCTTGAACCTGCTCGGTGAGCACGTCATCGAATTCAATGAAAAACTGCACCTGGCGATGATTCGCAAGCCATTGGCCTATCACCCCAACGGCATGATCTTTCGCGCCTTCGATGCGGCCGGCATCCAGATCCGCAGTCGCGAGTATTACTCGGTCGGTGGCGGTTTTGTGGTCGACGAAGACGCTGCCGGCGCCGACCGTATCGTCGAGGACGCGACGCCGCTGACCTTCCCGTTCAAAAGCGCCAAGGACCTGCTCGGCCATTGCGCCACTTACGGGTTGTCCATCAGCCAGGTGATGCTGACCAACGAAAGCGCCTGGCGCCCGGAAGCGGAAACCCGTGCCGGCCTGCTGAAAATCTGGCAAGTGATGCAGGACTGCGTGGCCGCGGGTTGCCGTAACGAAGGGATTCTGCCCGGTGGCTTGAAGGTCAAGCGTCGTGCCGCGGCGCTGCATCGACAACTGTGCAAGAACCCGGAATCGTCGTTGCGCGATCCGCTGTCGGTGCTCGACTGGGTCAACCTGTATGCGCTGGCGGTCAACGAAGAAAACGCCAACGGCGGGCGTGTGGTCACGGCGCCCACCAATGGTGCAGCCGGGATCATCCCCGCGGTGTTGCATTACTACATGCGCTTCATCCCCGGTGCCAACGAAGACGGCGTGGTGCGATTCCTGCTCACCGCCGCTGCCATCGGCATTCTGTACAAGGAAAACGCTTCGATCTCCGGCGCTGAAGTCGGCTGCCAGGGCGAAGTCGGCGTGGCCTGCTCAATGGCTGCCGGCGCGCTCTGCGAAGTGCTTGGCGGCACGGTGCAGCAAGTGGAAAACGCCGCCGAAATCGGCATGGAACACAACCTCGGCCTGACCTGCGACCCGATTGGCGGGCTGGTGCAAGTGCCGTGCATCGAGCGCAACGCCATGGGCTCGGTCAAAGCCATCAATGCGGTGCGCATGGCCTTGCGCGGTGACGGTCAGCACTTCGTCTCCCTCGACAAGGTCATCCGCACCATGCGCCAGACCGGTGCCGACATGAAAAGCAAATACAAGGAAACCGCCCGTGGCGGTTTGGCGGTCAACATTATCGAGTGCTGATGCGAACGCATCTGCATCAGTGCAATTTACAGGAGCTGCATATGTCCACCGAACAACTGTTGAAAACCCCGCTGCACGCGCTGCACATCGAACTCGGTGCGCGCATGGTGCCATTCGCCGGCTACGACATGCCGGTCCAGTACCCACTGGGCGTGATGAAAGAACACCAGCACACCCGTGATCAGGCCGGGTTGTTCGATGTCTCGCACATGGGCCAGATCCGCCTGACCGGCGCCAATGCCGCCAAGGCCCTGGAAACCCTGGTGCCGGTGGACATCATCGACCTGCCGGTGGGCATGCAGCGCTATGCGATGTTCACCAACCAGAACGGTGGCATCCTCGACGACCTGATGGTCGCCAACCTCGGTAACGACGAGTTGTTCCTGGTGGTCAACGCCGCCTGCAAGGACCAGGACCTGGCGCACCTGCGCCAGCACATCGGCGATCAATGCAAGATCGAGCCGTTGTTCGAAGAACGCGCCCTGCTCGCCCTGCAAGGTCCGGCCGCAGTGACCGTGCTCGCGCGCCTGGCCCCTGAAGTGGCGAAGATGACCTTCATGCAGTTCACCCGCGTGACCTTGCTCGGCGTCGACTGCTTTGTCAGCCGTTCGGGCTACACCGGTGAAGACGGTTTCGAAATCTCCGTACCGGCCGCCGATGCCGAAGCCCTCGCTCGGGCCTTGCTGGCCGAGCCGGAAGTCGCGCCTATCGGCCTCGGCGCCCGTGACTCGTTGCGCCTGGAAGCCGGCCTGTGCCTCTATGGCCACGACATGAACACCGAAACCACACCGATCGAAGCCAGCCTGCTGTGGGCCATCTCCAAGCCACGGCGTGCCGACGGTGCGCGTGCCGGTGGTTTCCCGGGCGCCGAGACCGTATTTGCCCAACAACAAAACGGTGTCAGCCGTAAACGCGTCGGCCTGCTGCCTCAGGAACGCACGCCGGTGCGCGAAGGTGCGGAAATCGTCAACGAAGCAGGCGAAATCATCGGCAGCGTCTGCAGCGGCGGCTTCGGGCCGACCTTGGGTGGTCCTTTGGCCATGGGTTACCTCGACAGTGCTTACATCGCACTCGATACCCAGGTTTGGGCGATTGTACGTGGGAAAAAGGTGCCTTTGCTTGTAAGCAAAATGCCATTTGTTCCACAACGCTACTATCGTGGTTGATTGACTGTTCCTATAAGTAACGCGGTTGCGTAACAGTGCACTAATCTGTAACGCAACCGCCATAAAACAGTGCATACCTGGATCAGGCACTTCGATTGTGAACTTGACTTATATCAATCGAAAACAATTGAACAACACTATCGAATAAGCAGCACTATCCATCCTGTGAAACAGCCATCAAGCCAAGCAATACGCGGCTTCCACGGGGCTTGTTTTTTCTCCCGTAGTTGGCGTAGAGTTTGTTCACTGTGTTTGCATGGGTCGCTTGGAATCGTGACCTGGGCAGTAGCCTACAAGTTAGCTACATCCCGTTCGACGCCTCTTACTCTCCTGCAACCAGCTCCAGTACTCTTTCATGAGAAAGAGGCTGTCATCAATTTTTGCGTCAAAGGAAATAAGAAATGTCCCAACGTCAGAGCGGCACCGTCAAGTGGTTTAACGACGAGAAAGGTTTTGGTTTTATCACTCCAGAAAGCGGTCCGGATCTGTTCGTGCATTTCCGTGCCATTCAGGGCAGCGGTTTCAAGAGCCTGAAAGAAGGCCAAAAAGTTACCTTCATCGCTGTGCAGGGCCAGAAAGGCATGCAAGCTGACGAAGTACAAGCAGAAGGCTGATCTTCTGTAACGAAAAAGCCCCTGATGCTGACATCAGGGGCTTTTTTGTGCGCGTAATTCCGTAAAATGGCTTCTTTTTTCAGCCGAGAGCCACTCCATGTCGAAACACCTGCTAAGCCCTCAGGGTGAATTCCCCATCGCCGGCCTGGGCCGTCGCCTGGCAGCGATGTTCTACGACTTCCTGCTGTGCACCGCCCTGCTGATCGTCACAGGCGGGATCTACAAGATGGTGCAGATGGCAATCATCGGCGAAGAGAAGATGCGCGCCCTGACCGAGGCCGGCGCGCTGGATGGCGATCCGCTGTTTTCGACCATCCTGTTGTTCGTGCTGTTTGGTTTCTTCGCCAAATTCTGGACCTGGTCGGGTCAGACCCTCGGCATGCAGGTCTGGTGCATCCGCGTGCAGAACGTCGACGGTTCGGCGATCAGCCTGTGGCAGGCGCTGTTGCGCTTTGTGGTGTCGATCGCATCCTTGCTGTGCGCAGGCCTGGGGTTCTTCTGGATGCTCTTCGACAAACAGAAGCGCAGCTGGCACGACATGTACTCCAACAGCCAGTTGGTGCGGATCCCGAAGAAGCAAAAATAACCCGCCTAAACGCCGAACCCTGTGGCGAGGGAGCTTGCTCCCGCTGGGGCGCGAAGCGCCCCTGAAACTGCTAACCCGGTTTGCCAGTTAAAAGTACATGCAGGACTTTACGACGGCTGCGCCGCCGAGCGGGAGCAAGCTCCCTCGCCACAAATGATCAGGCGTTACCCGCCAGCTTCATCCGCGCTGCCGCGGTGAAGTCGAGCATGCGCTTGAGCGGGCGAATTGCCTGAGGGATTAGCGACGGCTCGACGAAGATCTCGCCTGAGCCCTCACGCAGGCACTGTAGCGTGCGCTCAAGGGTGTTCATCGCCATCCACGGGCAATGCGCGCAACTGCGGCATGCCGCGCCGTTACCGGCAGTAGGCGCCTCGATAAAGACCTTGTCCGGGCACAGCTGCTGCATCTTGTAGAAAATGCCGCGGTCGGTCGCAACGATCAGTGTCTTGTTCGGCAGGCTTTGCGCAGCGGCGATCAGCTGGCTGGTGGAGCCTACCGCGTCGGCCAATTCGATCACCGCTGTCGGCGACTCCGGGTGCACCAGAATGGCGGCGTCCGGATACAGGGCTTTCATGTCTTCCAGCTGCTTGGCCTTGAACTCTTCGTGAACGATGCAGGCACCGTCCCAGAGCAGCATGTCGGCGCCGGTCTTGCGCTGAATGTAGGTGCCCAGGTGTTTGTCCGGGCCCCAGATGATCGTCTCGCCGTTATCCATCAGGCTCTCGACAATCTCCAGCGCGCAGCTGGAGGTCACGACCCAGTCCGCCCGCGCCTTCACCGCTGCCGAGGTGTTGGCATACACCACCACCGTGCGCTCCGGGTGCTGATCGCAAAACGCCGAGAACTCGTCGACCGGGCAACCCAGGTCCAGCGAGCAGGTCGCCTCCAGGGTCGGCATCAGTACGCGTTTTTCAGGGTTGAGGATTTTTGCGGTCTCGCCCATGAACTTCACACCGGCAACCACCACGGTCTTGGCCGGGTGAGCGTTGCCGAAGCGGGCCATTTCCAGGGAATCGGAAACGCAGCCACCGGTTTCTTCGGCCAGTGCCTGAATGATCGGATCACAATAGAAGTGGGCAACCAGCACCGCGTCCTGAGCCTTGAGCTCGGCGGCGATGGCGGCGCGGTAATGAGCTTGCTCTTCGGCGCTCAGCGGTTTGGGCTGTTTGGCGTCGAGGTGGGCTTGTACCAGAAGGCGTTCTGAAATTTGCGTCATGATCGCAAGACCTACGGGCGCTTTCGCGCGAAAGTCGAGTATACACCCGGCTCCGGACCACAGAAGGTACCGCCGGGAGAGTGAGTATTCATCAGGCATGGACAGCGTTGAAGCTGCGCAAGGCTACAGAATATCCCCGAGATGCAAAAGACCATTCTGACCTGTGTCACGCGGTGCTGCGCCCGGATTGAGCCGGACTCAAATCGCGGGCAAAAAAAAACCCGGAAATCCTCACTTACGTGGGCCTTCCAGATTTTTTAAAATGGTGGGTCGTGTGGGATTCGAACCTACGACCAATTGGTTAAAAGCCAACTGCTCTACCAACTGAGCTAACGACCCGCTGTGTGGTGGCGCGTATAATACTGATTTTTAAGGACTATTCAACACCTAATTTGAAATAAATCAAAAATAAACGGTTGGGTCGCTGATTCCGGCCGCCAGGAAGCCTTCTGCACGCAGACGGCAGCTGTCGCATTTGCCGCAGGCACGGCCATTATCGTCCGCCTGATAGCAGGAAACCGTCAGCGCATAGTCGACGCCAAGCTTCACGCCCGCCTGGACAATTTTCGCCTTGCTGAGGTTTTGCAGCGGTGCCTGAATACGGAAACCGTTCCCCTCTACCCCGGCCTTGGTCGCCAGATTAGCCATGCGCTCGAAGGCTTCGATGAACTCGGGACGGCAATCCGGGTAACCGGAATAGTCCACCGCATTCACGCCGATAAAAATGTCGCGCGCGCCGAGCACTTCAGCCCAGCCCAATGCCAGAGACAGGAACACGGTATTGCGGGCCGGCACGTAAGTGATCGGGATCCCTTCGCTCGGCGCTTCAGGCACATCAATGGAGTTGTCGGTCAATGCCGAGCCACCAATGCCGTTCAGGTTCAGGCCAATCACTTTATGTTCGACGACACCCAGATCGCGCGCTACACGTTCGGCAGCCTGCAACTCGGCGCGGTGGCGCTGACCGTAGTCGAAACTCATGGTGTAGCAGCTGTAGCCCTCAGCACGAGCCATCGCCACGACCGTTGCCGAGTCCAGGCCGCCAGACAGCAGGATGACCGCGCGTTTTTCTGCTTTGTTCAGTTGTTCAGTCATTTCAGCGCCCCGGCTCGTCATTCCAAAGATATTTGTGCAACTGCAATTGCAGGCGCACCGGCAGGTTGTCCGCAACAATCCAGTCAGCCAGCTCGCGCGCGCTCAAGTCATGGTGACTCGGCGAGAACAGGACTTCGCCAGCACGCTGGTCGAGACCGTACTGAATCAGCTTGGACACCGCCCAGTCGTAGTCTTCGCGAGAGCAGATCACGAACTTGACCTGATCATTGGCCGTCAGCAGTGCGATGTTCTCATAGAGGTTGCGGTGCGCTTCTTTCGACCCGGGTGTTTTCAGGTCGAGCACTCGGCTGACCCGTGGATCGACTGCAGAGATATCCAGGGCGCCACTGGTTTCCAGCGACACCTGGTAACCGGCGTCACACAGCTGCTTGAGCAAAGGGATGGCGTTAGGTTGTGCCAATGGCTCACCGCCGGTGACACAGACGTAGCGCGGCCGAAAGCCGGCCACTTGCTCGAGGATATCGTCGAGTGGGCGAATGGTGCCGCCAGTGAAGGCATAGGCGCTGTCGCAGTATTGGCAACGCAATGGGCAACCGGTCAGGCGCACAAATACAGTGGGCAGCCCGGCAGTCCGCGTTTCACCCTGCAACGAGTAAAAAACTTCGGTAATTCTCAATGTGTCTTGCATAGTCGCCACGGGCGTAACAGCTAAACAGGCTGTCCGCCTCCGTCAGGCACTTAAGGGAACCCCGCCAACGCGCAGATCCCCAAAAGCGGTGTTTCATAAAAAAGGGGGTGAATTCTAACGAAAAAACCCGCGGCAAGCGCGGGTTTCTTGTAAACGGGTCAAACAGCCTTACATGCGCTGCAGATCGCGTTGGGCCAGCTGAGCGGCGGAAGTCCCCGGATACTGGGAAACCACCTGCTGCAGAATGCCTTTGACCTTGTCGGTATGACCCAGGCGGCGCTCTACATCAGCGAGCTTGTACAGCGAGTCAGGCACTTTGGCGTGCTTGGGGTACAGCTGCGAAACCTTGGCAAAAGCCTGACCCGCGCCTTGCAAGTCGCCCTTGGCCAGGTTCACTTCGCCCAACCAGTATTGGGCATTGCCCGCGTACTGACTGTTCGGGTATTTGCGCAGGAATGCCGCAAACGCCTGACTGGCCTTGTCGAAATCCTTGGCTTTGATCAGGTCGAAGGCCGCATCGTAATAGAGCTTTTCCTTCGCCGGATCACCCGGTTCGCTGCTGGCCGCAGGGGCTTGAGTAGCAGCACTCGCACCTGCAACTGCTGCTGCACCGGCGGCATTATTCATATCGCCACCGGCTGGAGAATTTTGAGGAGCCGCAGCGGGTGCACCGCCGGTTCCAATACGCCGATCAAGATCCTGGTATCGCTCCAGGTTTTCCTGCTTCATGCGCGCTACATCATTTTGCAGAACTTCGATCGCACCCTGTTGCCGCGCGATTTGTTCCTGCATTTGTTGCAGTTGGTTGAACAGCACGCCCTGCGCCGAGGCAGGGGCCGTAACCCCTCCCCCGGCATAGGCGCCGTTCGTACCGTAACCCGCAGGCGGATAACTGCTCCCGCTATTGTTATAACCGGAGTTGTCATCGACCACAGGAACCGCAGCCCACACCGCAAGCGGTGCGAGACTGAGAGCCAGAATAGTTACAGCACGACGGCACGTTCGCATGACGAATTACTTACGCAGTTCGACGCGACGGTTTTGAGCCCAGGACTGCTCGTCGTGGCCAGTAGCAACTGGACGCTCTTTACCGTAGGAAACCAGTTCCGCCTGAGCTGGGGAAACACCTTGCAGTACCAGGTAGCGTTGAACGGCTTTCGCACGACGCTCGCCCAGTGCCATGTTGTACTCACGAGTACCACGTTCGTCGGTGTTGCCTTCCAGAACAACGCGAGCGCCGTTTGCTTTCAGGTCTTTGGCATGAACGTCCAGAGCGCGCATGGCTTCTGGCTTCAGGTCCGAGCTGTCGTATTCGAAGTAGAAGGTGGTGATTGCGCGCAGAGCAGCTTCTTCGCTCAGGGAGCCGTCAACTGCACCAGTGTTAGCGCCGTAACCAGCGTTTGGATCTACAGCGCCTGCACCGGCGTTGTCGCCGCCTTTGGACGAGCAACCTACAGCTACAGCCATGGCCAGGGCCAGCGCAGCAAACTTACCAAACTTCAGCATTTCCATCGTGAAACTCCTAATGAACCCCAATGTGTTAAGTAAAACGTGTAGCGCCGCGTCAGTTCAGGTAAGGGGACCAGGAAGGTTCTCTGACTTCGCCTTGAGCGGTAGGAAGCGGGAGCCTTACGCGTCCATTGATGGACACGAGCATCAAGACTCCCCGGCCCTGCTGGGCGGTGGCGTAGATTACCATGGTGCCGTTGGGCGCAACAGTGGCTGACTCATCTAGGTTGGTGTCTGTCAGGATCTTTACACTACCGCGCTGCAAATCCTGAGCCGCCACCCGGAAATTGGTGAAGCCATCCTGACGGTGAATCATGACAAGCGTCTTTTCGTCAGCCGACAGTTTCGGGTTGGCGTTGTAGTTGCCGATAAAGGTCACACGCTCCGCACCACCACCATTGGTGTTGGTCTTGTAGATCTGCGGCTTGCCGCCACGGTCGGAGGTGAAGTAGATGGTCGAACCATCCTTGCCCCAGAACGGTTCGGTGTTGATGCCAGGACCAGCCGTCACACGATTGATCTGACGCGAAGCCAGGTTCATCACGTAGATGTCCGGGTTGCCGTCCTTGGACAGCACAAACGCCAGGCGCGAACCATCCGGCGACCAGGCTGGCGCGCCGTTGAGGCCTTCGAAGTTGGTGATCTGCTCGCGGCGACCGGTGTCGATGTTCTGCATGAAAATGCGCGGACGCTTCTGCTCGAACGACACATAGGCAATGCGCTTGCCATCGGGAGCGAAACGCGGCGACAGGATCGGCTCACGCGATTGCAGCAGGGTCACGGCACGAGCACCGTCGTAGTCCGAACGCTGCAGGGTGTAGCGCGTGTTGTTCACCGAAAAACGTTCAGCCGTTACATACAGCAGGCGTGTGGAGAACGCGCCCTTGATGCCGGTCAGTTTTTCGAACGACTGGTCGGAGATGTAGTGCGCCATGTCGCGCAGTTGATCGACGCCACCCGACACGCTACCGGTCAGCACTTGCTGCTCGGTCGCGACGTTGAACAGTGCGTATTGCACCTGCAGGCGACCGCCCGCCGGAACGATGCTGCCGACCATGATGTACTGGGCGCCCAGGGCCTTCCAGTCACGGTAGATGACTTCGCTGGCCTGAGTCGGCTGGCTGATCATGTTCTGCTTTGGAATCGGCGAGTAGTAACCCGAGTTGCGCAGGTCGTTACCGATGATTTCCGCCATGTCGTCCGGCAGGACGCTACCGCCCTGCCAGCCAAATGGAACGACCGCAATCGGTGTTGCCCGGTCACTGCCGCTGGTGACCAGAATGTTCTTTTCATCTGCCGCCGCTATCCCTGCCATGCAGCAAATAACGACAAGCATTCCTCGAAGAAGGTTTCTCACAAGGCTAGATCCTCAGGTGTGAATGTCATCTTGAATGAACGATAGGGAGCGAAATCGCTCGGCTTCATTCCCTGCATTTCTGTCAAACGTCCAATATTCTTGACCGCCGCTACAGCCGAAGCGTCAAACGGACCATCGCCACTGGACTTGGCCACGCCGACCGAAGTCACCGTACCATCGGGCAACATGCCGATTTGCAGCACGACCGTCATGCCTTTGCGTGCCGAAGGAGGACGAGCCCAACCTTCCGCTGCCCGAGCACGAATCAGATCATCGAAACTGCCCGCGGTTTCATCGCCCTGCTCATCGGCCAAGGCTTGCTGACGCTGCGGCGTATCGGAAAGCAAATCAGCCAGGGCCTGAGCCTTTTTCTCTTCGGCAGATTTACGCGCCGCTTCCTGCGATTTTTTCTTCGCAGCATCGGCAGCAGCTTTCTTCTTCGCTTCCTCGGCGACTTTCTTTTTCGCCTCGTTTGCTTCAGCTACCTTCTTGGCGTCTTCCGCGGCTTTCTTCTTCGCGTCTTCGACTATCTTTTTCTTCGCTTCTTCAGCGGCCTCTTTCTTGGCCTCTTCTTCAGCGGCTTTCTTGGCTTCTTCTTCAGCTTTCTTCTTGGCTATATCAGCCAATTGTTTCTGTTCGGCCTTTTTGGCTTCGGCGGTCTTCTTCGCTTCATCGGCTTTCTTGGCTTCATCAGCCTTTTTCGCCTCTTCCGCTTTCTTCGACTCGTCGGCCTTCTTGGCTTCCTCGGCTTTTTGAGCCGCCGCTTCTTTCTTTTGTTCCGCAGCCTTCACCGCTTCCTGCTCGACCTTCTTCTGTTCCATCTGTTCGACTTCGGTCTGGCGCGCAGCGGACTTCTGCGCTTCACCCGCAATCTTCTGATTGGTCTGGGTAGTCGCCCGACTTTTCGATTTCAGTTGGTACAGGGTCGCCTGGACGATCGGCTTGGCCGGCGGCAGCTCCGGGGTCATGGCAAAACTGACGAACAGCATGCCAAACACCAGCACGTGCAGGCCTATCGCCCAGACACTAGGCCAGAAGTAGCTTTCCGAGGCTGTCGGCTCTCGCTGTTGCTGCATCAGGGCGCCTCGGTAATCAAGCCAACATTACCGACCCCGGCTTTCTGCAACCCACCCATGGCACCCATGACGGAGCCGTAATCGACGCTCTTGTCGCCACGAATGAAGACCTGGGTGTGCTTGCCGTTTTCATTACCCGCGCTGATGATTTTGGTCACGGCGCTGGTCATCTGCGGCAGGGTCATGGCCCTGTCCTGCTGCTTATCGGTGTCGACTTCGCTGCCAAGGTTCCAGTAATAGGTCTTGTCAGCCTTGATCGAAATGGTCAGGACCTGGGTGTTGTTGTCTTGCGGCAAGGCTTCGCTGGAAACCTTGGGCAGATCAACTTTCACGCCCTGATTGAGCATCGGTGCGGTCACCATGAAGATGACCAGCAGTACCAGCATCACGTCGATGTAAGGCACCACGTTCATCTCGGCAACCGGCTTGCGCTTTTTGCGAGCTCGAGCGATTAAAGCCATTGGGAAATACCTGCTTATTCTTCGCTGGTGTGCACTTTGCGGTGCAGGATCGCCTGGAACTCGTCGGCGAAGGTGTAGTAACGGCTAAGCAAGGTTTCGCTGCGGGCAGAGAAACGGTTGTAAGCGATAACGGCCGGGATCGCTGCGAACAGGCCGATGGCCGTTGCAACCAGTGCCTCGGCAATACCTGGAGCCACGGTGGCGAGGGTCGCTTGCTGGGCAGTGGCCAGGCCGCGGAAGGAGTTCATGATGCCCCAGACCGTACCGAACAGACCGATGTACGGGCTGACGGAACCGACGGTCGCAAGGAACGGCAGGCTCTGCTCAAGCTTTTCTTCTTCGCGGGAAATGGCCACGCGCATGGCACGAGCCACACCTTCCATGACCGCTTCCGGATCAACGCCTGGCTGCTGACGCAGACGGGAGAATTCCTTGAAACCTGCACGGAAGATCTGCTCTACGCCGGAGTCCGGATCAGGGTTGCTGCCGGCCTGACGGTAGAGTTTGGACAGGTCGATGCCGGACCAGAAGCGCTCTTCAAAGCTCTCCAGGGCACGTCGACCGGCGCGCAGCAAGTTGCTGCGCTGAAAGATCATGATCCACGAGGTCACCGATGCGGCTACCAGGATCAGCATTACCAACTGCACCACAACGCTGGCATTGCTGACCAGGCTCCACATGGAGGAATGGTCGACGACGTTAGCTTCCACGCTTTATCTCCTGCTCTGAGTGTGTACCCGCGCCGCTCACGCCGGCAAAGGCCGCACGTAAAGCTTCGGGAATGGCCCGGGGTTTCAAACTATGGGTGCGCACACAGGCCACCAAAAACTGCCCTTCGCAGAGCAGTGCATTATCCGCGGCTCGCCTGACCTGCTGTTTAAAGCGCAGGCTGACGCGGTTCAATTCGATTACTTCTGCACTTACCAGAAGCTCGTCGTCCAGTCGCGCCGGCGCGTGATAGCGCGCTTCGCTGGAGTGCACGACGAACAACAGGTCCTCACCAGCAAGCTGCGATTGGGCAAAGCCCAGCTCCCGTAGCCGCTCGGTTCGAGCCCGCTCCATAAACTTAAGGTAATTAACGTAATACACGATGCCGCCGGCATCGGTGTCCTCGTAATAAACGCGACAACGATGTGCGAACGACTCAAGCCCGTTTTGCGCGCGCATACTCTAGTGCTTACTCCTCAGGTTGCCAATCCGGCCAGGCAACTGTTTTTCATTCTCGAACGACTTTCGTGCGAAAGATCGGCAATCGCAGTCCCCTAGGACCGCACAAAGCCGAAATAAATCGGCACGCAGAGGTCGTCATTCGTCTACTGCATCAAGAAACTCGTCTACCACGGGCATTTCACCCAACCGAGACGGGATATTCAAACCGAAATGCAAGTATGCATGCCGGGTCACGACCCGACCACGCGGGGTCCGCATGATATAGCCCTGCTGAATCAGATAGGGCTCCAGCACGTCCTCGATGGTGTGCCGCTCTTCGCTGATCGCCGCCGCGAGACTGTCCACCCCGACCGGGCCGCCGTCGAACTTCTCGATCATGGTCAGCAGCAGACGCCGGTCCTGGTGATCGAAGCCACGCTCATCGACGTCCAGCAGGTTCAGCGCCAGATCGGCAATCGGTTTAGTGATATGCCCCTTCGCCCGGACTTCGGCAAAGTCACGCACCCGGCGCAACAGACGGTTGGCAATACGCGGCGTACCACGGGCCCGACGCGCAATTTCAAAGGCGCCCTCCGGGTCCAGCGGCAAGCCGAGGATGTTCGCCGAACGACTGACGATGGTCGCCAGATCCGCGGTGCTATAGAACTCCAGGCGCTGAACGATCCCGAAACGGTCACGCAACGGGTTGGTCAGCATCCCGGCGCGGGTAGTAGCGCCGACCAGGGTGAACGGTGGCAGGTCGAGCTTGATCGAACGCGCCGCCGGCCCTTCACCGATCATGATGTCGAGCTGGAAGTCTTCCATGGCCGGGTACAGCACTTCTTCGACAATCGGCGACAGCCGATGGATCTCGTCGATGAACAGCACATCATGCGGTTCGAGGTTGGTCAGCAGCGCCGCCAGATCACCCGGACGCTCGAGGACCGGCCCCGAGGTGCTTTTGATCGACACGCCCATTTCCTGGGCAATGATGTTGGCCAAGGTGGTTTTACCCAGCCCCGGCGGTCCGAAGATCAGCGTGTGATCGAGGGATTCGTTACGCCCGCGGGCAGCCTGGATGAACAATTCCATCTGCTCGCGAACGGTCGGCTGGCCGATGTATTCGGCCAGGCTGACGGGACGAATCGCGCGGTCCTGGACTTCTTCGCGGTCACGGGGGCCACCCGTGGCGGCGATCAGACGATCAGCTTCAATCACTTAAATCATTCCCTTCAGGGCGCGACGAATCAGGTCTTCACTGCTCAAGCCTTTCTCCTTGATGGCAGAAATCGCCTTGCTGGCCTCCTGCGGCTTGTAGCCCAGGGAAATCAGCGCACTCACCGCATCATTTTCGGCGGTGGCCACCGGCATTGGCGCATCCGGCTGATTAGGCACCAGGGCGAACATGCTTGGCACGGTTTCCCAGGCCTTGAAACGATCCTTGAGCTCCACCAGCAAACGCTCGGCCGTCTTCTTGCCGACACCCGGCACCTTGGTCAGCGCCGAGGTGTCCTGCGCCTGCACGCAACGCACCAGCTCATCGACTTCAAGGCTCGACATCAAGGCCAGCGCCAGCTTGGGGCCCACGCCATTGAGGCGGATCAGCTCACGGAAAAAATCGCGCTCGCGCTTGCCAATGAAACCGTAGAGCAACTGCGCGTCTTCACGCACGACCAAATGGGTGTGCAAGGTAATCGGCTCTCCGACCGACGGCAGTCGATAAAGCGTGGTCATCGGCACTTCCAGCTCATAGCCCAGACCATTTACATCCAGAATCAGGTGCGGCGGCTGCTTCTCAGCCAAGGTGCCGCGCAAACGTCCAATCACGTTTCAAATCCTTAAGCGTTGGCCAGATCTGGCTGACGAGTACCAAAGTGAGCGTGGCGGCCGACAAAACAGGCACAAAACACTCAACGGATAAAATGAGTGGGCTGATGCTATCAGATCAGAGGCGAAGGCGACCGCCACGACTGCGAGCCGTCCCCAGACCATGAGGTAACAGGCTGGAACGGGTGTGAGCGTGACAAATGGCGATTGCCAGGGCGTCCGAGGCATCGATTTGCGGTTTGCTGGTCAGTTTCAGCATGTGCATGACCATCATCTGCACCTGCTCTTTATTCGCCGCCCCCGTCCCGGTCACCGCCTGCTTGACCTGGGTTGCGGTGTATTCGGCGATTTCGAGGTTTTCCTCGGCGCCGGCAACGATGGCCGCGCCGCGGGCCTGACCCAATTTCAGGGCCGAGTCGGCGTTACGGGCCATAAAGACCTTTTCGATCCCCATGGTGACCGGGCCGTAGGTCTGGATGACTTCACGCACACCGCGGTAAACAATTTGCAACCGTTCATGCAACTCGCCGCTGCCGGTACGAATGCAACCCGAGGCCACGTACACGCAGCCACGACCGGTATCGCGTACCACGCCGTAACCGGTAATGCGCGAACCGGGGTCGATACCAAGAATTAAAGTCATAACGCCTGCGGGTTAAGTAAAAGCACGGTAGTAAAAACAGCGAATAACAAATGTGGGAGCGAGCCTGCTCGCGAAAGCGGTTTCATATTCAGCAACGATGCTGCCTGAAAATCCGCGTTCGCGAGCAGGCTCGCTCCCACATTGGATCTTAGTCACCCTTATCCGAGCTGTTGCGCCACCGACTCTGGAATATCCGCATTGGAATAAACGTTCTGCACGTCATCCAGGTCTTCGAGCATGTCGATCAGCTTGAGGATCTTCTCGGCGCCTTCCAGGTCCAGTTCGGCACTGGTGGTCGGCAGCATGACGATTTCCGCGTCATGCCCTTTGAAGCCGGCAGCTTCCAGGGCGTTACGAACCGAGTAGAAGCCGGCGAACGAAGTGAACACGTCAATCGAGCCGTCTTCGTGGGTGACCACGTCATCGGCGTCGGCTTCCATGGCCGCTTCCATCAGCGCGTCTTCGTCGACACCCGGGGCGAAGGAAATCTGCCCCTTGCGCTCGAACAGGTAGGCCACCGAACCGTCGGTCCCCAGGTTGCCGCCGCATTTGCTGAAAGCGTGACGGACAGCTGCTGCGGTGCGGTTGCGGTTGTCGGTCATGCATTCGACCATCACTGCTACGCCGCCCGGGCCATAACCTTCATAGCTCAATTCGACCATGTCGTCGGTGTCGGCAGCGCCAGCACCACGAGCCACCGCGCGATCGATGATGTCACGGCTCATGTTCGCGCCAAGGGCTTTGTCCAGCGCCAGACGCAAACGCGGGTTGGAGCCCGGATCACCGCCACCCTGACGGGCCGCGACAGTCAGTTCACGAATCCACTTGGTGAAAATCTTGCCCTTCTTGGCATCCTGACGTTCTTTGCGGTGCTTGATGTTCGCCCACTTGGAATGACCCGCCATAACTCGCTCCGAATTCTCTTTAAAACAATTCTCTATAAAACAATGCCCGCACGCCCATGAAGGCGAGCGGGCAACACAATCTGGATCTGACGCCCTGGCACATCGAGCGATGTGCCAGGGTGCTCAGTCTTACTCAGCCTTAGGCTGTTCGCGCAGACGAATGTGCAGCTCGCGCAGCGCCTTGGCATCGACCAGGCCAGGTGCCTGAGTCATGACGCAGGCAGCGCTCTGGGTTTTCGGGAAGGCGATCACTTCACGGATCGACTGGGCGCCGGTCATCAGCATCACCAGACGGTCRAGACCGAAAGCCAGGCCACCGTGCGGCGGCGCGCCGTATTTCAGGGCGTCGAGCAGGAAGCCGAATTTCTCTTCCTGTTCCGCTTCGCTGATACCCAGCAGGCGGAAGACCGATTGCTGCATTTCCTTGCGGTGGATACGGATCGAACCGCCACCCAGCTCGGTGCCGTTCAATACCATGTCGTAGGCACGGGACAAAGCGGTCGCCGGGTTGGCTTCGAGTTCTTCTGGCGTGCACTTCGGTGCGGTGAACGGGTGGTGCAAGGCGGTGAAGCTGCCGTCGTCGTTCTCTTCGAACATCGGGAAGTCGACAACCCACATCGGTGCCCACTCGCAGGTCAGCAGGTTCAGGTCGTGACCGACCTTGATCCGCAGTGCGCCCAGCGCTTCGCTGACAATCTTGGCCTTGTCGGCACCGAAGAACACGATGTCGCCATCAACCGCGCCAACGCGATCGAGGATCACATTGAGGTTGGCTTCAGGGATGTTCTTGACGATCGGCGACTGCAGGCCTTCAACGCCTTTGGCGCGCTCGTTGACCTTGATGTACGCCAGGCCCTTGGCACCGTAGATGCCGACGAACTTGGTGTAGTCGTCGATCTTGCTGCGCGGCATGCTCGCCCCGCCTGGAACGCGCAGAGCGGCGATACGGCTTTTCGGGTCGTTGGCCGGGCCACTGAAGACCTTGAAGTCGACTTCCTTGAGCTGGTCGGCAACGTCGACCAGTTCCAGCGGGTTACGCAGGTCCGGCTTGTCGGAACCGTAACGACGCATGGCCTCGTCCCAGGTCATGTGCGGGAATTCACCGAATTCCAGACCCAGCACTTCCTTGAACAGGTTGCGGATCATGCCTTCGGTCAGCCCCATGATCTCGGCTTCGTTGAGGAAGCTGGTCTCGATGTCGATCTGGGTGAATTCCGGCTGACGGTCGGCACGCAGGTCTTCGTCGCGGAAGCACTTGGCGATCTGGTAGTAACGATCGAAGCCGGCAACCATCAGCAGTTGCTTGAACAGCTGCGGCGATTGCGGCAAGGCGAAGAAGCTGCCAGCGTGAGTACGGCTCGGCACCAGGTAGTCACGCGCACCTTCCGGGGTCGCACGAGTCAGGATCGGCGTCTCGACGTCGAGGAAGCCGTTCTCGTCCAGGTAGCGACGGATGCTGGTGGTCATGCGCGAACGCAGGCGCAGCTTCTCGAGCATTTCCGGACGACGCAGGTCGATGAAGCGATAACGCAGGCGGGTTTCTTCGCCAACGTCGGAGAACTCGTTGAGCGGGAACGGCGGGGTTTCCGCTTCGTTCAATACTTCCAGCTCGTAGCCCAGCACTTCGATCATGCCCGAAGCCATGTTGGCGTTGCCGGCACCGGCCGGACGCAGGCGCACCTTACCGGTGATCTTGACCACGTATTCGCTGCGCACACGGTCGGCAGCGGCGAAGGTTTCGGCGCGATCCGGATCGAACACCACCTGGGCCAGACCTTCACGATCACGGATATCGAGGAAGATCACCCCGCCGTGGTCACGACGACGGTGGACCCATCCGCAAAGGGTAACTTCCTGACCTTCCAGGCTTTCGTTCAGTTGGCCGCAATAATGGCTGCGCATCATGGTAGTGGTTTCACTTCTCGTAATTCGAAATTCGTTTGGAGGCCTTGCCGCACCACCGCACTTCAATAAGGTGCCTGATGATGCAAGAGCTCACGCGTGTCGTTCAACTTAGTCAGCTTTGTCGCCGCCGGCCAGATTCTTCTTCGAACCGGTTTTGAAATCGGTCTCGTACCAGCCGGTGCCGCTGAGGCGGAAACCTGGCATGGACAGCATTTTTTTCAATTCGGGTGCCTGGCAGGCAGGGCAGTCGACCAACGGTGCTGCGCTGATCTTCTGAATGGCTTCCAACTGATGACCACAGGAAGCACATTGATAGTCGTACATCGGCATGGGGTTGTCTCGGCAATCAGATTATCACCGCGCAAACGTCGGGTTTCGCGGCAAAGGGCGGGATTATATCCATTAAATCGAGCCTGTGCAGCCGTAACGCTGCACAGGCACATGCTCATTCGGGTGACGCCTGACCACACGAGCCGTCCCCATCACCGAGCGGCACGTCATTCAACGCTACAGGCGTCCTCATTCAAACTGTGTACAACGCACACCACCCGCACCAGCCCGCTGAAATTTTTCACCCCGCCATGACGCAGGTGCACCTCTCTATCAACGTAGGAAAGCAAAGCGCTCACCGAGCAACAGTTGATTTTCGCCATCCTGGCCAAAATATCCCAATAGACCTGCTCAAGGCGCAAACAGGTGGCAAATCCATTCAAACGCACTGATCGGGACAATGGACGCGCCAACCCCATATCAAACTCCCGAACAAAAGGATCTCTCTTCCCCACTTGTCTTACATCTTGAAAACGAGTGACTTCAATTGTCCCTTGCCCTATTCCTCGACTCATACTGCTGACACTCCTTTGTCATACTTGCTTTCAACAAGAGCAACCCTCTGTTCCCTCATAGAAACGCAAGCGGATAGTTATATCCAGATGACTTTATGACCATCAACGTAGGACAAGCCAACAACGTTAGGGAGACCGTTAACACGGTCCTACATCTGCCTATAAAGCAGAATTTCAGCGCAGGAAAAGTCAAAACCACAGTGCGAAAGAGGCCGCAGAACACTCGGACATCGCCCACCCAGGAATGCCTGCAAGCCCAAGGATGGGCTGCTTGTCGCCCTGACCTGCGCAGCGGCTGCCGAACCTGCAAGCGCCAGAACAGACAGATGCATGGAACAATACCCACACACATAAACCAAGTACGCTCCGGAGGCTGGATAACCGAGGCACGACTGTGCCCGACAACTAAGTCCACAACCAGGACCCTCTCGCTACCGTGCTCCTCCCCCATAAAATGAAGAGTACGAAACATAGTCACCATCACGCCCCAGCGGAAGTTATGGGTCTTCAGATAATGCACCTATGTGTCGATCAGCAGACGCGACAGCCCGGCGACTTAGTATTTGCGGACTATTTCGTTGATGCCGATATCGAGCGATATTCAAGGTGCCTTGCTTGCCCACATCTGGCCAAAAAATCGATCGACCTCTCTAGAACAGGCCTTCAGGCAACACCTTCGGTCAGAACCGCACAAACCGCTTCCTACCCCGCCGTCGTGCCCTCTGCACTTGATTTGAGAAGGCCTGGGCTTTGCTGTTAAATAGAGGCGTGTCGCTGCCTCTATTTTCCTGGGTGCAGCGCATAGGCTGATACCGGGTACGTGTCCAGCGCCTCCCATTGTTCAGAAGCGAACCGTGCTCAATCAGCTCTTCCTTGTGATCCGTCTTAACGTGAGTTAATCAAAATGTTGAAAATCGTCCACCTGCTAACGGGCGCAGCGGCTCTGCTGCTGTCCTTCATCCCTAGCTTGCGAACCGAAGCCGTACCTTACCTGCAACAACCTGACGCGCTGTACCTGGCGTTCTTCGGCTTGCTCAACCTGACCCTCGCGCCGGTTATTCCTTACTGGAACAAAGGTCCACGTCACCAACTGCAAAATCTGGTCAGCGCCTTGCTGGTGCTTGCCGTTGTCGTGCAAACCCTGACCCTCCTCGCACCGATGCCGGTCATTGGTGGTCAGCCCGCAGTCCTGCTTAGCCTCATCGTCGCCCTGATCGCCGTACTTCTGCACCTGGCCATCAGCTTTTATAAATCCTCTCCTGCTGCCGCTACACAAAATTACGACATGACCAATCGTGATACCGGCACCGTCAAATGGTTCAACACCTCCAAAGGCTTCGGTTTCATTTCTCGCGATTCCGGAGACGATATTTTTGTGCACTTCCGTGCAATCCGTGGTGAAGGTCACCGCGTCCTGGTCGAAGGCCAGCGTGTGGAGTTTTCTGTCATGAACCGTGATAAGGGCCTGCAAGCTGAAGACGTGATCGCGGCGTTGCCGCGTCGCTGATTCAAGTACCGCTTCGCCCACACAAAAAAACCGCGATGCAGCCAAGCTGCATCGCGGTTTTTTTTATCGCCTGGCGATGTGTCGCCCCGGCTGTCACTCAGTAATGCGGTGGCGGAGCCTCTTCTTCGAAAGACTCGAACTGCCCGGCCGCTTCTTCCTGGCGCTTGAACAACGCTTCCACTTGCAACTGCAAGCGCTCGACCACTCGCTGCTGTGTCACCAGCACATCATTCATCGCTTCAATCGTGTCATCCTGAAACGCCAGACGACTTTCCAGTTCGGTAATGCGCTCTTCCAGGTTCATGGTTCAGCCCTCCAGAAACGTGAAGTCATCGGTCAAAACCAAACGCAGCCGTTCGCGGATCACTGCCACTTCGGCGGCACTGTAAGGCTTGGCCGGGTGTTTGCCCCAAACCGGGGCTGGCCAGGCGGCATCATTGCGCTTGCGCACAATGACATGCATGTGTAGCTGACTGACAACATTACCCAGGGTCGCGACATTCAACTTGTCGGCATCGAACGAATCCTTGAGCGTCTCGGCCAACTCGGTTGTCTCCCGCCACAACTGCTGCTGGTCGGCGACATCCAGTTGAAACAACTCGCTGATATCCTCACGACGCGGCACCAGGATGAACCAGGGGTAATTCGAATCATTGGACAGCAACAACCGACTTAGAGGGAAATCCCCAATCGGCAGGGTGTCTTGTTCAAGTCGTGGATCTAAGGCGAACACCGCGCGCACTCCCGCACTTTGCATGAGACTCAGTTTAGCGCCCAGCCCGAAGGCTAACCGCGCGTATATAACAGCAGCATACCCGCGAACGCCGCACGGATCACTGCGAAAAACAGGGCGCACAGCCCTCGACCCGGATGACCCGATATAAACGCTGAACGCACGAGCGCCCCAGCACTGAACATTTTCACTATCAACGCACCAACCCAGCACCAGACCTCGGCACTTCGTCAAAAAATCAACGACCTACCCGCGGATGTGGACCTGCATTCGAGGTCTCCACTGTACGAATTTCGTACAATTATGAAAATTTTTTGCACCAAATTTGCACAGTACGTCTACGCTGAAAACGTCGAGCATCCGCCGTCTACTCACCCGCGAGGGTGAACCAGTAACATTTGTGTGCTAATACCCATGCTCTTTGATGGTGCAACACTAGAAGAACCACGGCGTCAAGCTCAAACAGATCGACCTTGAAAGCCCCGGTTTTATGAGGTTTTAGTCATTAAGGCAGGGGATTTTGAAAAAATCGGCAACAAAAAACCGATTTGTGCACGCTTGTTGCATTCGTACACACATCGCCGGTAAGGCATCCGCTGGAAGTCGGAACCTTAAGGCTCATAACAATAGCGGCATGGCTGCCCAG
This sequence comes from Pseudomonas sp. 05N432, assembly GCF_056396945.1. Classification (NCBI taxonomy): domain Bacteria; kingdom Pseudomonadati; phylum Pseudomonadota; class Gammaproteobacteria; order Pseudomonadales; family Pseudomonadaceae; genus Pseudomonas; species Pseudomonas sp. 05N432. Next base: position 169,228 of record NZ_JBFTMM010000019.1, read on the forward strand.
GGAGCTTCAAGTGCAAGACAGGGATTTCTTTTTCTGATATTGAAGCCTTGGAAAACAACATTGAAGTTGTCAGTCCGAAGGCAAAAAATTTGTGAAATTACGACCTCTACAGCGCATTTTGCGACAGGGCCGTAAAGAAGCCGAAAGGTTAGATACGCAAGTATCGCCAACATTGTCGGCGTGATATAAGTTTGCGCCGACACAAAAAGAAAGAGCCGCCCAGATAATAAATCAGGTGGGACGGCAGTACTCTTCTAAAAACCAAAGGAGCAAATCACGATGCGCGTGATGAAGTGGAGCATGATCGCCCTGGCTGTTACTGCAGCTACCGGCACTCAAGTCGCTATGGCCGAACCGTTTGTAACCGACCAGGCTGACGCAAAAGGTTTCGTTGAAGGCGCCTCGGCTGGCGTGGTACTGAAGAACTACTACTTCAACCGTAACAACAAAAATGGCGCTGAAGACCAGAAAGACTGGACTCAGGGCGTACTGGGCAAGTTCAACTCTGGCTATACCCAGGGTACGGTTGGTGTGGGCGTTGAAGCCTACGGCGATGCCGCCTTTAAACTGGACGGTACTGACGCGCAGTCGGGTACGGGCAACATGAGCCGCACCACCTTCCGCGACGCAAACGGCAAAGTTATTGGCCACGACGTCAACAGCGAAATGGGTAAAGCGGGCGCAGCACTGAAGGTCCGCATCTCCAAAACCGAGCTGAAAGTGGGTGACTTCACACCTTCCACCGCTCCGGTATTCGCTGTTGGCGGCTCCCGCATGTTCCAACAAACCGCTAGCGGTTTCCAACTGCAGAGCAGCGAGATTAAAAACCTCGATCTCGAAGCTGGTCACTTCACCGGCGGTAGCAGCCAGGACCAAACCCGTCACAATGGCGAGCTTTGGACCCAGTATGCTGGCACGAAGGTCGAGGCTGCCGATTACCTCGGTGGTAAATACGGCATCAACGACAACCTGACCGTTTCCCTCTACGGTGCCAAGTTCCAGGACACCTGGACCCAGTACTACGGCAACGCGAACTACACCATTCCGTTGGCGACTGACCAGTCCCTGAACTTCGACTTCAACCTGTATCAGACCAACGATACCGGTGCAGCGAAAGCAGGCAAAATCGACAACACCACCTACTCGCTGGCAGCGGCCTACTCCTTCCTGAAGGCGCACACCGTTACTCTGGCCTTCCAGCAGGTTCACGGTGATACACCATTCGACTACATCGGTGTAGGCGATAACAACCGTGGTGGCGACTCGATCTTCCTGGCCAACTCGATTCAGTACTCTGACTTCAACGGCCCTGAAGAAAAATCCATCCAAGTGCGTTATGACCTGAAAATGGCTGAATACGGCGTACCAGGCCTGAGCTTCATGGCTCGTTATGCTCACGGTCAAGGCATCGACGGCACCAAGATGGCTGCTGACAGCCCTTACCGTCTCTACGGCTACGGCGAAGACGGTCGTCACAACGAGACCAACCTGGAAGCCAAGTACGTTGTCCAGAGTGGTCCTCTCAAAGACCTGTCCTTCCGTGCTCGCCAAGCTTGGCACAGAGGTAATACTGACCAGGCCGAAGGCAACATCGACGAGTTCCGCCTGATCACCGAGTACCCAATCAACATCCTGTAATCGCTTCGGCTACAGTTGTTCGGTTGATATAAAAAAGGCCCATCAGTGATGGGCCTTTTTTTATGACTGTTTGATGGCAACATGAAATTAATTTTAATAAGTAGCCAGCTAATAATCAGCCCGCACTCTATTCCAGCTTCAGACCAGCAAAAACAGCAGACTGTAAAAACACTCAAGGGGCTTATCGCCCCTTGAGTTCGTTACCGATACTTGACCAAAACCGCGACTTGTTATGCCGTTTCCTGAACCATACGAATCATTCGTTGCGGGTACGGGATATCAATACCTGCCGCCTTCAGACGGTCACGGGCGTGCTCATTGAACATGAACGTCACATCCCAGTAGTCCACCGTTTTCACCCAGACGCGCAGGGAAACCGTAATCGAGCTATCGCCCAGGGTCGACACGACCGCTACCGGCGCAGGATCAGCCAACACGCGCTCATCCTTGGCCAACGCCAGCAGCACCTCACGCGCCTTCTGCAAATCGGCGTCGTAATTCACAGCCACGTCGAACACCACTTTACGGGTCTGTTGACGGTTGTGGTTAGTGATGATGCCGTTCGACAGATTACCGTTAGGCACGATGACGGTTTTGTTGTCACCGGTGCGCAGCAGGGTATGGAAGATCTGAATGCTGTCGACCGTGCCGGTAATGCCCTGTGCTTCGATCACGTCACCGATACGGAACGGACGGAACAACAGAATCAACACGCCGCCAGCGAAGTTCGCCAGACTGCCTTGCAACGCCAGACCGATCGCCAGACCAGCAGCACCAATGGCGGCCACGAACGAGGTGGTCTCAACACCGATCATCGACGCGACGCTGACCATCAGCAGCACTTTGAGGATGATGTTCGCCAGGCTGCTCATAAACCCCTGCAACGCCAGATCGGCGTTGCGCAGGGCCAGCAGCTTGCCAACCTTGTGGGTCAGCTTGTTGATCAGCCACCAGCCAATGGCCAGGGTAATGGCCGCCAGCAGCACACGGCTGCCGTATTCCATGATCATCGGGATCCAGGCCTGGGAAGCCTTGACCAGGTTGTCCACTTCAGCATTTATGTCCATCTATCTCTCCTGATTCCCGGCTACCCGGCACGTAAAAACTGCACGGCAGAAAGACCGAGCCAAGGATGATGGCTCAATCGTTTCTGCCGTTACATGGGCCTCGGACGTCATTAACGCCCGGAGGTTCCCTGAAGACTGATCAGTCGCGGAAGTTGTTGAACTGCAGCGGCATGCCAAATTCCTTGGCGCGCAGTGCCGCAATGGCTTCCTGCAGGTCGTCACGCTTCTTGCCGGTGATCCGTACCTGCTCGCCCTGGATGGCGGCCTGGACCTTGAGCTTGGCCTCTTTGACGTGAGCAACGATCTTCTTTGCCAGCTCCTTGTCGATGCCTTCCTTGAGCACGGCGTCCTGCTTCATCAGCTTGCCGGAAGCATAGGCGTCTTTTACCTCAAGGCACTGCACATCGATCTTGCGCTTGACCAGTGCCAGCTTGAGGATCTCGATCATCGCTTCCAGCTGGAAGTCGGCCTCGGCAGTCAGATTGACAGTCAGGTCCTTTTCCTTGAACTCGAAGCTGCCCTTGCCTTTCAAATCATAACGACGGTCGAGTTCCTTGACGGCGTTCTCGACCGCGTTGGTGAGTTCGTGTTTGTCCAGTTCGGATACCACGTCGAACGACGGCATGTAATCTCTCCAATAAAAAGGGCACGCTCAATAGAGATGGAGCACGCCTGGCTTGCGGTTAAAATCCGCGCTGATTATAACGGGTCTTTACCTTCCTACGCTGCGAGCCTCACATGCACCTGCCAATCCGAGCAAAAAACTGATGTCGACCACCTGGCACGTCCTTGGCGCCGGCAGCCTGGGCACCCTGTGGGCCACGCGCTTGGCTCGGGCTGGCCTGCCGGTGAAACTGATTCTGCGCGACACGGCGCGCTTGCAGGCCTATCAGGCCGCCGGTGGGCTGACCTTGGTCGAACAGGGCGAAGCGCAGCAGTATGCGATTCCCGGCGAAACTGTCGACAGCGCGGGTCCGATAGACCGCTTGCTCGTGGCCTGCAAAGCCTACGACGCCGAAAGCGCGGTGGCGCAACTGGCACCGCGTCTTGCACCCAACGCCGAGCTGATTCTGTTGCAGAACGGCCTCGGCAGTCAGGACGCCGTTGCCGCACGTGTCCCGCAGGCGCGTTGCATCTTTGCCTCAAGCACTGAAGGCGCGTTTCGCGATGACGACTGGCGCGTGGTGTTTGCCGGCCATGGCTACACCTGGCTCGGCGATGCCAGCCACCCTACCCCACCAATCTGGCTGGATGACCTGAGCGCCGCCGGCATCCCCCACGAGTGGAGCACCGACATCGTGACCCGCCTGTGGCGCAAGCTGGCGCTCAATTGCGCAATCAACCCCCTGACCGTGCTGCATGACTGCCGTAACGGCGGCTTGCAACAGCATCATTGCGAGGTCGCCACCCTCTGTGCCGAGCTGAGCGAGCTGCTGGAGCGTTGCGGTCAACCCGCCGCCGCACATAACCTGCAGCAGGAAGTCGAGCGGGTAATTCAAGCGACTGCGGCCAACTACTCGTCGATGTACCAGGACGTCGCCAATCAACGCCGAACCGAAATCAGCTACTTGCTCGGGCACGCTTGCACCGTTGCGTCGAGACACCAACTGGTGCTGCCACACCTCAACCAATTGCAGCAGCGGCTGATGACGCACCTGCACGCACGCGGATTGCCCAGCGACTGAGCAACGGCTACGCTGCCTTCCTGTTCCTTTTTAGCGACGACCCCGATGCCATTGCGCCAGCGCCTTGAAAACCTGCCGGTCGGCCAGAAACTGCTGGCCGCCCTGTTGGTGCTGTTGACCACCGTGTTGCTGGTGGCCAACCTGACCTTTATCAGCGCCGCCTATTGGATCTCCCAGGAAAGCATGGCCCCGCAGGCCTTGCAGACCATCGGCCGGCTGGTGGCCAACCCCTCCATCGCCGACCAGGCGCTCAACTCTCCCGAAGAAGCCCAACGGCTGCTCAACGAACTCAACAGCTATTCACCGCTGCGAGCCGCAGCGCTGTATGACGGCAAAGGCCTGCGCCTGGCACAGGTGCAGCACGGCGACAAACTCAAGCTGCCCGAGCACTATCGAAATATCGAGGCCTGGCAGGCGTCCGAGTTTCGCAGCAATCAGTTGATTACCCTGTTGCGCCCAGGCGAGGCGCCGGGTCATCTGCTGCTGGTGGCCAGCAGCGAATTGCCGATGGCGTTCTACACCGGCACCCTGACCGCCAGCCTCGGGATTCTGATTTTCAGCGTGCTGCTGTGGCTGGTGATTGCCCGGCAGATCAAACGCCTGATCACCCGGCCGATCCATGAACTCGAAGAATTGTCCCGCCAGGTGACGCGCGAAGAAAACTACGCCTTGCGTGCCTCTCGCGGCAACCACGACGAAATCGGCAGCCTTGCCGAAGCCTTCAACACCATGCTTTCGCGCATCGAAGCCCGTGAACAGCAACTCAAACGCGCGCGGGACGACTCCCAGGCCGCCTACGACCAGGCCCAGGGCCTGGCCGAAGAAACCCGTCATACCAACCGTAAACTGGAATTGGAAGTCCAGGTGCGGAGCAAGATCGAGAAGAAACTCACCGGTTTTCAGAACTACCTCAACAGCATCATCGACTCGATGCCTTCGGCACTGATCGCCCTCGATGAACAGCTCTATGTGACCCAATGGAACCAGGAAGCCAGCGCGCTTTCCGGTACGCGCCTGGATGAAGCGCTGAACCAGCCGATCTTCCTCGCCTTTGAACCGCTGAAACCGTTCCTGCCGCAGCTCAAGGAAACCGTCGAGCAACACAGCGTGGTCAAGATCGAGCGCGTCACCTGGGTCAAGGACGACGAGCCCAAGCATTACGCGCTGACCTTTTATCCATTGATGGGTGGTGCCGGACGCGGCGTGGTGATCCGGATCGACGACATTACCCAGCGCCTGTCCCTGGAAGAAATGATGGTGCAGTCGGAAAAAATGCTCTCGGTCGGTGGCCTCGCCGCGGGCATGGCCCACGAAATCAACAACCCCCTGGGAGCGATCCTGCACAACGTGCAGAACATTCGCCGGCGCTTGTCGGCCGACCTGCCGAAGAACATCGAAACCGCCGAACAGATCGGCATCGAACTGGACAGCGTCAATCGCTACCTGCAAAGCCGCGAAGTACCGCAACTGCTCGACGGCATTCAACAGGCCGGCGCCCGGGCGGCGAAGATCGTCACCCACATGCTCAGTTTCAGTCGTCGCAGCAACCGTCAAATGGCTCCGTGCGACCTGCCGGCACTGATCGATCAAGCCGTGGAGATCGCCAGCAACGACTTCGACCTGGCCATCGGCTTCGACTTCAAGGGCCAGGCCATCATTCGTCAGTTCGACCCGCAGCTGGGGCCAGTGCCCGGCACCGCCAACGAGCTCGAACAAGTACTGCTCAACCTGCTGAAAAACGCTGCTCAGGCGATTCACCAACGCGAAAACGCCACAGAGCCGGGACGCATCATTCTGCGCACCCGACTGAACCCGCCGTGGGCGGAAATCCAGGTCGAAGATAACGGCGTAGGCATGAGCGAGAACGTACGCAAACGCACCTTCGAACCGTTCTTCACCACCAAGGAAATCGGTCAGGGTACCGGCCTCGGATTGTCGGTGTCGTACTTCATCATCACCAACAACCACAAGGGTCAGATGGAAGTGCAATCGACCCTCGGCCAAGGCACGTGCTTCACCTTGCGCCTGCCATTGGCGGGCGCCACCCCGCTCGCCTCTCACGAACTCAAACAACTGGAGCGCTAAACATGGGTTTTCGCTTGTCGAAGATTTACACCCGTACCGGCGACAAAGGTGAAACCGGGCTCGGCGACGGTCGCCGTGTGCCGAAGGACCATCCACGGGTCGAAGCCATCGGCGAAGTCGATACACTGAACAGTCAGTTGGGATTGTTGTTGGCTGGCTTGGCCGAGCAATGCCCTGAATATCCTGGCCTCGGCGAGGTGATTGAAGTGCTTGAGCCGTGCCAGCACCGGCTGTTCGATTTGGGGGGCGAACTGGCAATGCCGGTATATCAAGCCTTGAATGCTGCAGAAGTCGAACGCCTGGAAGCGGCGATCGATGTCTGGAACGAGGAGCTGGGACCGCTGGAGAACTTCATTTTGCCTGGCGGCTCAGCCTTGATTGCCCAAGCCCACGTCTGTCGCAGCCTGGCGCGCAGTGCCGAACGACGTTGTCAGCATCTGAATGCGCTGGAGCCGTTGGCCGGGGTTGGCCTGGCGTACATCAATCGCTTGTCGGACCTGTTGTTTGTGGCGGCTCGGCTGATTGCCAAGCGCCAGGGGATTGCCGAGATTTTGTGGCAGGCGGCGGCCAAGCCCAAGATTTAGTCAGCTAAATATCTGGTGCCTATCAGGCCGTCATCGCGAGCAGGCTCGCTCCCACAATGGATCGAGGTGTACACAAATCCCAATGTGGGAGCGAGCCTGCTCGCGATGGCGCCGGTAGCATCGCAGCAGAGTCAGACCTCAGGCCAAAACGCCCGAATCCCCGCCACGCCCTGCGCTCCCGCTTCCCAGGCTTTCTGCCGTTCGGCAGGCCCCACGCCACCGAGCAGAAACACCGGCTTGCTGAACCCTGCAATCAACTGCGAGGCCTGCTCCCAGCCGAGCGGTGACGCATCCGGATGAGTCTGGGTCGGCTGGACCGGTGACAGGGTGACGAAGTCCACGCCCATCTGCTCGGCCAGGCTCAGCTCTTCAGCGTTGTGGCAGGACGCCGCCAACCAGCGCGAGGCTGGCACCGGACGCCCGGCGCTGGCGTATTTACGCAGCTGCGCGGCGGTGATGTGCCAACCGGCGGCCGGGAAATCCCCCAACCACTCGAACGGCCCCTTGAGCATCAGTTGCGCCTTGCCGGCACACAACCCCACGGCATCCACCGCCAGATCGCGGTATTGCGGGTCGTAGCCATTCGGAGCGCGCAACTGGATCAGCTTGATCCCGTCGGCGATGGCTTTCTGAATACCACGCAGCAGGGCTGGCGTTTCCAGGCCTTCCGGGGTAATCAGGTAGTCGCCTGGCAAACGCGCAGCCGCCACGATCGGCTGGTTGGCGGCCGGGAACTCATAGTCGCGCAGTTCACGCGCCGTCACCCATGCCAGAGGCTGGCCTTCGGCGCCATGAGGTTCGCCGGTAAACGCCGAGACCTCCCAGACATCCAGCAGCACTTGCTTGTCTGGATAGTCATGCTGAACCTTGATCAATGGCCGAGCGGCACTGACCACAATGCCCAACTCTTCCTGCAGCTCGCGCGACAGCGCGGCTTGCACCGCTTCGCCGTCCTCGACCTTGCCGCCGGGAAACTCCCACAGGCCGCCCTGGTGCTGGGTATCGGCGCGGCGAGCGATGAGGATCTTGCCGCTGGCATCTCGGATGACAGCCGCTGCTACATGAACTCGTTTCACCGCACTACTTCCTCTAAACCGGCTTTCTGCCAGGCCTTGAAGGCTGGCCATTGGTAAATCGCTTCGACATAGGCGGCATCCACCGCCGGCAATGCGACTTGATAGGTACGCAGGCGCACAGCGATGGGTGCGAAGAAGGCATCTGCCAGGCTTACGCTACCGAACAGGAACGGGCCGGGTTCGGTTGCTACAGCGCGGCATTCAGCCCACAACGCCAGCATCCGCTCGATCTCCACCTGCACTTCAGGCGGCATTGGCGACAACGGCGCATCGTGGCTCAGGTCAAACGGCATGTTGCTGCGCATGGCGAAGAAGCCGCTGTGCATTTGTGCGCAGGCCGAACGGGCCTGGGCGCGGGCAGCGATATCCTTCGGCCAGAGGTTGGCGTTCGGGAAACGCTCAACCAGGTACTCGGCGATGGCCAACGAATCGGCAATGGTCCCGTGTTCGGTTTTCAGCAACGGGACTTTGGCGGTCGGTGAATGCTTGAGCAGGCGTTCGCGGGTGTCCGGCTGGTTCAGCTTGATCAGTTCTTCGGTGTAGGTCGCGCCAGCCAGTTCCAGCGCCAAAGCGCCGCGCAGGGACCAGGAGGAATACAGTTTGTCGCCGATGATCAGGTGGTAGCTCATGTTCAGGCGCCTTTTGATGAAATGAACAAGCCAGTCTTGTGGTGACTGACAGACCGTCATCGCGAGCAGGCTCGCTCCCACAGTAGATCTTCATTGAACACAGTAGTTGTGTACGACGGAATCCAATGTGGGAGCGAGCCTGCTCGCGATTGCAACGACTCGGTCCAACAGGTGGTTACGTGCGGTATTCGGCGTTGATCTTCACGTACTCGTGGGACAGGTCGGTGGTCCAGATGGTTTCGCTGCAATCACCGCGACCCAGCTCGATACGAATGGTGATTTCTTCGCGCTGCATCACCGCCGAGCCCTGGGCTTCGGTGTAGGTCGCGGCGCGGGCACCGCGGCTGGCGATGCAGACTTCACCGAGGAACACGTCGATCTTGCTCACGTCCAGGTTCGGCACGCCGGCACGGCCAACGGCTGCCAGGATGCGCCCCCAGTTCGGATCGGAGGCGAACAACGCGGTCTTGATCAACGGCGAATGCGCCACGGTGTAACCGACGTCAAGGCACTCCTGGTGAGTGCCGCCGCCGTTGACTTCAACGGTGACGAACTTGGTCGCGCCTTCGCCATCGCGAACGATCGCCTGGGCGACTTCCATGCACACTTCAAACACCGCCTGCTTCAGCGCGGCGAACAGTGGACCACTGGCGGAAGTGATCTCCGGCAGTGCGGCTTTACCGGTGGCGATCAGCATGCAGCAATCGTTGGTCGAGGTATCGCCATCGATGGTGATGCGGTTGAACGACTTGTTGGCGCCGTCCAGCAGCAGGTTCTGTAACACCTCGCGGGAAACCTTGGCGTCGGTGGCGATGTAACCGAGCATGGTCGCCATGTTCGGGCGAATCATCCCGGCGCCTTTRCTGATACCGGTGACGGTGATGGTCACGCCTTCATGCTGGAACTGACGGCTCGCACCCTTTGGCAGGGTGTCGGTGGTCATGATCCCGGTGGCCGCAGCCTCCCAGTTGTTTTCCGACAGGTCGTCGAGGGCAGCTTGCAGCGCGCCTTCGATCTTCTCGACCGGCAGCGGTTCGCCGATCACGCCAGTGGAGTACGGCAGCACCAGGCTGGCGTCGACGCCGGCCAATTCAGCCAGCTTGGCACAGGTGCGCTCGGCGGCAGCCAAACCAGGCTCACCGGTACCGGCGTTGGCATTGCCGGTGTTGGTCAGCAGGTAACGTACCGGGCCCTGTACACGTTGTTTGGCCAGAATCACCGGAGCCGCGCAAAACGCGTTCAACGTGAACACACCGGCCACCGTGGAACCTTCGGCGCAGCGCATGACCACGACATCTTTGCGCCCGGGGCGCTTGATGCCGGCCGAAGCGATACCGAGTTCAAAACCGGCAACCGGGTGCAACGTTGGCAAAGGACCAAGACCAACAGCCATGAAAGCGCTCCTCTTAATGTAATGTCTGCACCGTCGTCGCCCTGTTCTTTTTAACCTGGCATCGGTGTTTTAAATGGTAAAACGCCGCGACGGCTGATGCCGGTCGCGGCGTGGGTATTTCAATGTCAGGCAGAAATCTTAGCTGATCTGGCCGTGACAGTGTTTGTACTTCTTGCCCGAGCCGCAGTAGCACAGCTCGTTGCGGCCCAGCTTCTGCTCGTTGCGCACCGGAGCCATGGCAAGGGCTACATCGACCTCCTCACCCAATGCTTCCGGTTGCTCCAGGCCAGGGGCTTCGTCGTGCTGGAACTGCATGCGTGCAGCCAATGCCTCGGCTTCCTGACGCAGGCGTGCTTCTTCCTCGATTGGATCTTCGCGGCGAACCTGAACGTGCGACAGCACACGGATCGAGTCGCGCTTGATCGAATCCAGCAGCTCGGAGAACAGCGTGAACGACTCGCGCTTGTATTCCTGCTTCGGGTTCTTCTGCGCATAGCCACGCAAATGGATACCGTGACGCAGGTGATCCATGGTCGACAGGTGGTCTTTCCACAGGTCGTCCAGAACGCGCAGCACGATTTGTTTCTCGAAGGTGCGCAGCGCTTCTGCGCTCGCCTGCTCTTCTTTCTCGTTGTACGCCGCCAGCAGCTCGTGCATCAGCTTCTCGCGCAGGGTTTCTTCGTACAGGTGATCGTCTTCGTCGAGCCATTGCTGGATCGGCAGTGCCACCCCGAAGTCGCTTTGCAGGGCTGCTTCCAGACCGGCAACGTCCCACTGCTCTGGCAACGATTGCGGCGGAATGTGCGCGCTGACCGTTGCGTTGAGCACGTCCTGACGGAAGTCGGCAATGGTTTCGCCGATGTTGTCAGCGGCCAGCAACGTGTTACGCATGTGATAGATCACTTTACGCTGTTCGTTGTTGACGTCATCGAACTCGAGCAGTTGCTTGCGAATGTCGAAGTTACGACCCTCAACCTTGCGCTGAGCCTTTTCGATGGCGTTGGTCACCATGCGGTGCTCGATCGCTTCGCCAGGCTGCATGCCCAGGGCCTTCATGAAGTTCTTCACCCGGTCAGAGGCAAAGATGCGCATCAGGCTGTCTTCCAGCGACAGGTAGAAACGGCTGGAACCGGCGTCACCCTGACGACCGGCACGACCACGCAGCTGGTTGTCGATACGGCGCGATTCGTGACGCTCGGAGGCAATCACCTGCAAACCGCCCGACTCGAGCACTTGCTGGTGACGCTTCTGCCAGTCGGCCTTGATCTGGGCAATCTGCTCGGGCGTCGGATCTTCGAGGGAGGCGACTTCCACTTCCCAGTTACCGCCCAACAGGATGTCGGTACCACGACCGGCCATGTTGGTGGCGATGGTCAGTGCACCCGGACGACCGGCCTGAGCGATGATTTCAGCTTCTTTTTCGTGGAACTTGGCGTTCAGAACCTTGTGTTCGATGCCTTCCTTCACCAGCAGGCTGGACATGTGCTCGGACGTTTCGATGGTCGCGGTGCCCACCAGTACCGGCCGGCCCTGAGCCATGCTTTCCTTGATGTCGGCAACGATGGCCGCGTACTTCTCGTCCGCGGTGAGGAACACCAGGTCGTTGTAGTCCTTACGTGCCAGCGGTTTGTTCGGTGGAATGACCATCACCGCCAGACCGTAGATCTGGTGGAATTCGAACGCTTCGGTGTCCGCCGTACCGGTCATGCCGGACAGCTTGCTGTAAAGACGGAAGTAGTTCTGGAACGTGGTCGACGCCAGGGTCTGGCTTTCGGCCTGGATGTTCAGGTTTTCCTTGGCTTCGATGGCCTGGTGCAGACCTTCCGACAGACGGCGACCCGGCATGGTACGACCGGTGTGTTCGTCGACCAGTACGACCTGACCGTCCTGAACGATGTATTCAACGTTGCGGTGGAACAGCTTGTGCGCGCGCAGACCGGCATAAACGTGGGTCAGCAGGCCCAGGTTGTGCGCCGAGTACAGGCTCTCGCCTTCAGCCAGCAGGCCGATACGGGTCAGCACTTCTTCGATGTACTGGTGACCGGCTTCGTTGAGTTCGACCTGGCGGGTCTTCTCGTCGATGGTGTAGTGACCGGCCTTGGTGACTTCGCCTTCCACCTCTTCGATATGCAGCTCCAGTTGCGGGATCAGTTTGTTGATCTCGATATAGAGCTTGGAGCTGTCTTCGGCCTGACCGGAAATGATCAGCGGGGTACGGGCTTCGTCGATGAGGATCGAGTCGACTTCGTCGATCACGGCAAAATTGAGTTCACGCTGGAATTTTTCTTCCATGCTGAACGCCATGTTGTCGCGCAGGTAGTCGAAACCGAATTCGTTGTTGGTACCGTAGGTGATGTCGGCGGCATAGGCAGCACGCTTCTCTTCCGGCGGCTGGAACGGCGTTACTACGCCGACGCTCAGGCCGAGGAATTCGTAGAGCGGACGCATCCAGTTGGCGTCACGACGAGCCAGGTAGTCGTTCACGGTAACAACGTGCACGCCCTTGCCGGACAGCGCGTTCAGGTAAACCGCCAGTGTCGCCACCAGGGTCTTGCCTTCACCGGTACGCATTTCGGCAATCATGCCTTCGTGCAAGGTCATGCCACCAATCAACTGAACGTCGAAGTGGCGCATGCCCATTACCCGCTTGCCGGCTTCGCGGGCAACCGCGAAGGCTTCAGGCAGCAGTTTGTCGAGGCTCTCACCTTTGGCGATACGGGCCTTGAACTCATCAGTCTTGGCACGCAGTTGATCGTCCGAAAGGGCCACCATTTGCTCTTCGAAGGCATTGACGATCTGTACCGTCTTGAGCATGCGTTTGACTTCACGCTCGTTCTTGCTTCCAAAAAGTTTCTTTAACAAAGGTGCAAACATATCGGCAGGATCTTCCACACAAAGGGATGGAGGGCGGCCCCGTGAGTCGCCCGTGCAGCCCTCATGGCCGCATGCGAACGAGCATTCTACCCGGAAACGATGGTGAGGAAAGTGGCGTTGTTCCACGATGCATGCACAGCGCTGTTACGGGGCTCACTTAAAATAAGGGCATTTTGCTGAACTTCAAGCCATTCACGCCAGAAGTTACTCGTTGATTTAATGAGCAAAGCGCTCACAAAGCAATGGCTCAGGCGCATCAAGTGCTTTCTGCTACCATGGCGGCTCTGTTACTTCAGGTGTCTGATCATGGCATTTCGCCCTCTTACGGCCAGAGCACCCGCCGTTCTGCTTCGCGAAGCCAAACCGTTAAAAGCCATTTTCGGCCACGCACAACGCCTGGGTCATTTACAGCGTTTGCTGGAAAGCCAACTGCAGCCGGCTGCCCGTGAACATTGTCATGTGGCGTCGTGGCGCGAAGGCAGCCTGTTGCTGATCGTCACCGACGGTCATTGGGCAACCCGTCTGCGCTATCAGCAAAAGCGTCTGCAACGGCAATTACAGATGTTCGACGAGTTCGCCAGCCTGACGCGAATCCTGTTCAAGGTGCAACCACCGACCGTCCAGCAAGGAGCCGCCGGCCACACCATGGATCTGTCGAGCGATGCGGCGGCGACCATTCAGGCTACGGCCGATGGCATCAGCGATCCGAAATTGCGTGCAGCGCTGGAACGCCTGGCGGCGCACGCCAAACCCAAGACCTGATACTGGGCCAATGTGGGAGCGAGCCTGCTCGCGATGGCGGCTTACCAGTCAACATCTCTGCTGAATGTTAAATCGCTATCGCGAGCAGGCTCGCTCCCACATTTTGACCGTGCGCATCCAAAAGATAGTCAGCGGCGTTTGCTGCCGCCCGGCAACGAGCCCATCAAGCCGCGGACCCGTTGTCGCCCCATCTGATTGACCGCCTGTCGCATCGCCGACTTCAAGCCCTGCGCCGATAACGAGTTGCAATGAGTCAGGCATTTCGTCGCTCCTGGTTAAGCTTTAGTCCTGCGCAGCCGATAAACACAAGCAAGAGACCAGACTGAAAATCAGGTCCGATAATTCCCTAAGGACAGACGGAAATATCAACTTATGTGCGACAGCGCCTGGTTTGCGCGCTTTTCAAAGCAACACGCCCCAACATTAAGACCTTAGCGGACACCCCAAGCCATGAACAAAAACCTGCGCTTCAGCCACAAAATCCTGCTTGCCGCCGCGCTCATCGTCATTGCCGCCTTCGCTTCGTTCACGCTGTACAACGACTATCTACAGCGCAATGCGATTCGACAGGACCTGGACAATTACCTGCATGAGATGGGCGATGTCACTTCCTCCAATATCCAGTCCTGGCTCGCCGGGCGGATTCTCATGGTGGAAAACCTGGCCCAGAACATCGCCCTCAACCCCGAACAAGGCAACGTTGCCAACCTGCTTGAGCAGAATGCCCTGGCGTCGACCTTCATGGCCCGGTACCTGGGCGATGCCAGCGGCACGTTCATCAACCGCCCCGACTCCAAGATGCCGGACGGCTACGACCCAAGAGTTCGCCCTTGGTACAAAGGCGCAGTAAACAGCAACGGCTCGACACTCACCGAACCGTATATCGATGCGGCAACCGGTCAGACCATCATTTCCATCGCCACCGCCTCGAAAAAAGCCGGGCAAAGCGTGGGAGTGGTAGGCGGTGACCTGAGCCTGCAAACCCTGATCGACACCCTGACCGCGCGTGACTTTGGTGGCATGGGCTACGCCTTCCTGGTCAGCGCCGACGGCAAGATCCTGGTCCACCCGGACAAAGCCATGGTGATGAAGTCCCTCAGCGAGGCTTACCCGACGAACACTCCGCGTATCGGTGACGGCATCAGCGAAGTCGAGGTCAACGGCAAAACCCGCATCGTCACCTTCACCCCGATCAAAGGCCTGCCATCGGTCAACTGGTACGTCGGCCTGTCGGTGGACAAAGACAAAGCCTTCTCGATGCTCAGCAGCTTCCGCACCTCGGCGATCATTGCCACGGTCATCGCCGTGGCAATCATCATCGCCTTGCTCGGGATGCTGATCCGCATCCTGATCCAGCCGCTGCACGTCATGACCCGCGCCATGCAAGACATTGCCGACGGTGAAGGCGACCTGACCCGCCGCCTGACCATCCAGAGCCAGGACGAGTTCGGCATCCTCGGCAGCGCGTTCAACCGCTTCGTCGAGCGGATCCACGGTTCGATCCGCGAAGTGTCGTCGGCGACCGAGCACGTCAACGAAGTCGCTCTGCGAGTGGTCAGCGCATCGAACTCGTCGATGCTCAACTCCGACGAACAATCGAGCCGGACCAACAGTGTGGCAGCGGCGATCAATCAGCTGGGCGCTGCGGCTCAGGAAATCGCCCGTAACGCGGCGCAGGCCTCTCATCAGGCCAGCGATGCCCGCAGCCTCGCCGAAGACGGCCAGCAAGTGGTCGACCGCAGCATTGCGGCGATGAATCAGCTATCGAGCATGCTCAGCGCCTCCAGCACCAACATCGAGTCGCTGAACAGCAAGACCGTGAACATCGGGCAGATTCTCGAAGTGATCACCAGCATCTCCCAGCAAACCAACCTGCTGGCACTCAACGCGGCGATTGAAGCGGCGCGGGCCGGTGAGGCCGGACGTGGTTTCGCGGTGGTCGCCGATGAAGTGCGCAACCTGGCGCACCGCACCCAGGAGTCGGCGCAGCAAGTGCAGACCATGATCGAGGAGCTGCAAGTCGGCGCCCGCGAGTCGGTCAGCACCATGAGCGACAGCCAGCGTCACAGCCAGGACAGCGTCGAGATCGCCAACCTCGCCGGTGAGCGCCTGAACAGCGTGACCTTGCGCATCGGCGAGATCGACGGCATGAACCAGTCGGTGGCCACCGCCACCGAAGAACAGACCGCCGTGGTGGAATCGATCAACGTCGACATCACCGAAATCAACACGCTGAATCAGGAAGGCGTGGAAAACCTGCAATCGACGTTGCGCGCCTGTTCCGATCTTGAGCAGCAAGCGGCGCGGTTGAAGCAGTTGGTCGGTAGTTTCAAAATTTGACGCGCCCTTGACGGCCCCATCGCGAGCCGGCTCGCTCCCACAAAGGTTCGCAGTGAACCTGTGGGAGCGAGCCTGCTCGCGATTGCGGCCTGTCAACCACCACGACACCTCACTGACACCCCGCCACACATCCCCAACCGACCATCTATTCTTCATAAGGGTCAACCCTAAGGAGAACAACGGATAGAAGGGAGGGTTATCGTGCATATCGCTGACATCACCATGTTCTACGCACCGGCCAGCGGTGGCGTGCGGACTTATCTGGATGCCAAGCACCGCCGCCTGGGCCGCAAGCCGGGGATTCGTCACAGCTTGCTGATCCCGGGAGCACGGCGGAGCGAGCAGGACGGTGTCTACACGGTGCCCGCCCCGGCCCTGCCCTTCGGCAAAGGCTATCGCTTCCCGCTGCGACTGACGCCCTGGCGCAATGCCCTGCACGACCTGCAACCGGACCTGATAGAAGTCGGCGATCCTTACCTGACAGCCTGGGCAGCGCTGGATGCGCGGCGCGAACTGGACGTTCCAGTGATTGGCTTCTATCACTCCGACTTGCCGCTTTTGGCAAGCAACCGGGTGGGCAACTGGGTCACGCCGAATGTAGAAGCGTATATCCGCAAGCTGTACAGCAACTTTGACCGGGTACTGACGCCGAGCCGGATCATGGCCGACAAGCTCATGGGGCTTGGGGTCAAAAACGTTTACGTCCAACCCTTGGGCGTGGACCTGCAAACCTTCAATCCAGACGCCCGTGACCCGGATCTGCGGGCGAAGCTGAAGATTGCCGAAGACACTCGACTACTGATATTCGCCGGGCGAGGTTCCAAGGAGAAAAACATTCCCGTCCTGCTCAATTGCATGAAGCGTCTGGGAAACCGTTATCACCTGCTGCTGGTCGGTACCTCGGTGTCGGCACAGGTACCGGATAACGTCACGCTGATCGATGAGTTCTGCCCTGCACCACAGGTGGCCCGGCTGATGGCCAGCGCCGATGCCTTGCTGCATGCAGGCGATCAGGAAACCTTTGGCCTGGTCGTTCTCGAAGCCATGGCCTGTGGCATTCCAGTGGTTGCCGTGGCAGCGGGCGCCTTCACCGAAATCATCAACGAGCACTGCGGCATACTCTGTGCCCCCAACAATCCAGTGGCGATGGCCAATGCGGTGCGCGAACTGTTTGCACAGCGTAACGATCTCGGTCGATACGCCCGCCGCCATGTCGAACAGCATTACGCCTGGGATTCAGTGGTCAACAGCCTGCTGGGCCACTATTACGCAGTCCTCGGCGCCCCTTTGCCGCAGTTGAGCAATGGCTGACGCCATGCACACGCCCAGCCTGCTACTGGTGCTGCATGACGTCACCCCGCAATCCTGGGCCGACTACCAGCCGTTTGTCGAAGCGGTGGACGCACTCGGCGCAGTGCCGATGACATGGCTGGTCGTCCCCGACTTTCACAAACACCACGACCTCGATAGCCATCCGGATTTTCGGCGCGTGCTGACCCGCCGCATCGAGCGCGGCGACGAACTGGCACTTCACGGCTACTACCATTGTGATGACAGCCCGCTAACGGCGCGCCCCCGTGACTGGTTCATGCGCCGGGTCTACACCCATGAAGGCGAGTTCTACAGTCTTTCGCAACCGGCTGCGCTGGCCCGCCTGCTCGCCGGGATCGAATTGTTCAGCCGTTACAACTGGCCACTGGAGGGGTTTGTTGCACCGGCCTGGCTGATGAGCGAAGGCACGCGTCAAGCCCTGCGCCAGTTACCGCTGAGCTACACCAGTGATTCGCAGCATCTGTATCGCCTGCCGGACTTCTCCCAGGTCAACGCCCCAGGCCTGGTCTGGAGCGCGCGCAGTGCCTGGCGTCGCGGCGTGTCGAAAATTGTCAGCGCTCAACGCGAACTGCGCTGGCAGCACGCCCCGGTAATTCGCCTGGGCGTACACCCGGTGGACCTGCGCCATGAGTTCTCCCGCACTTACTGGCTGCACACCCTCGAACGCTTGCTCAATGACGGCCGAGTGCCAATGACCAAGGCCCGGTGGCTGCGCACGCAAAGCGCTCAGGTCGGTCACGCCGCATGAGTCGCGTCCTGTGGCTGGTCGCCGCCCTGCTCTGCGCGGTGCTGATTCCGCTATTGCTCGGTGCCAATGAACTATGGCCACGACTGCAGCACTTTCCGCCGACATTGTTGCTGGCGATGCCGGGCATGATCCTGCTCTGCTGGTTCACCAACTCAGTACGCTTGCGCTTGTTGCTGGGTGAACAGCGCAGCCGGATAGGCCGCCTGAAATGCCTTGGGGTGGTGATGTCCACCGAATTCGCGATTTGCGCGACCCCGGGCGGCGGCGGTGGACCGCTGACGCTGATGGCCCTGCTGGCGCGCCATGGTGTACGCCCGGCCCATGGCAGTGCGGTGTTCGCCATGGATCAGTTGAGCGATTTGCTGTTCTTTCTCTGCGCGCTGATCGCCATCGTGGTGTATGCGCTGTTTCAGCACCTGAGCCAGAACCTGGAGTGGATGCTGACACTCAGCGCCATTTCAATGGTCGGCGGCCTGTTCAGTTGCGTGGTGGTGGCACGCTACCATCGCCTGCTGATTCGCCTCAGCGGTCGCGTGCTCAAGCACTTCAAGCTCAACCCTGCCACCCAGCGTCGTTGGGCACGCAAGCTGCTGCACTTTCTTGCAGCCTTCACGGAAACACTCAAGTTGCCTGCACACACGCTGATCAGCGTATTTGCGCTGACTTGCGTGCACTGGTTACTGCGTTACAGCGTGTTGTATCTGGCCTTGCGAGGGCTGGGCACGGATCTTCAGTGGGCCTGGAGCTTTCTGATCCAGATGCTCTCACTCAGCGCCGGGCAGTTCAGCCTGTTGCCGGGCGGTGCCGGCGCGGCGGAACTGACGTCGGCAGCGCTGTTGGCGCCCATGGTAGG
This sequence comes from Pseudomonas sp. 05N432, assembly GCF_056396945.1. NCBI lineage: Bacteria > Pseudomonadati > Pseudomonadota > Gammaproteobacteria > Pseudomonadales > Pseudomonadaceae > Pseudomonas > Pseudomonas sp. 05N432. The sequence goes on from NZ_JBFTMM010000019.1 coordinate 188,294, forward strand.
GAAATCGACGGCGGCGGCCGCGATTCTGATCTGGCGAGCGGTGACCTATTACTTCTACCTGCTGGCCGGCGCACCGGTGTTCCTGGTGATGGCCGGGAAACCACTGCTGAACAAGCTGATGAAGATCAAACAGGCTTAGGCTAGTACGCAATCCGTAGCAGCTGCCGAGCCCGCGAGGCGGCGTTCGGCTGCGCAGCAGTCGTAAAATCAGGCACCCTGTTTTTTCAGGTTAACCGTGGAGGCAGGATTTACGGCCGCTTCGC